>NZ_JADYXC010000010.1:0-140043 GCF_015864505.1 Pseudoalteromonas sp. SWYJ118
TGATAGTGTAGCATTTGCTATGTGAAAGTAGGACATTACCAGGCTTCAAATTGTAGAAAGCCCGAATCTAACGATTCGGGCTTTTTTACGTCTGCAGAAAAGTAAAATACGTGCAATTAATACACACTCACATCAACACCCATCACGTAGGGCGGGCGAGCGCAGCGACTCCCGACGCTAGAATCACAACAAAATCCCTCAATATCTCAGTCGGCCAATACAGTAGCATTTACTACGTGACTCTCCACCGCTGTGGGCACTATGACATTACACAAGCTTCACATTGTAGAAAGCCCGGATCTAACGGTTCGGGCTTTTTTACGTCTGCAGAAAAGTGAAATGCGCACAATTAACACACACTACATCAACACCTATCACGTAGGTCGGGCGAGCGCAGCGACTCCCGACGCTAAAATCATGAAAAATCTCCGCTCAGCAATGAATGCGCAGCATTTTCACTATGACTCTCCACCGCTGTGGGCACTATGACATTATACAAGCTTCAAATTGTAGAGAGCCAACATCTAAAAATTCGGGCTCTTTACGTCTGCAGAAAGTAAAATGTGAACCAATAACGAACAATCAATGCCATAACATCATCGAGTAATTGCATTAAATACCTTCATGATGAAACTAAACCCGAAAGGTTCTCGTTTTTGAAAAGTGTAGTAAGGTTAAACGTAGGTGAATAGCGTACTACTTATTTAACTATCTTAATTCATATTTAATCTTTTTTACTTTCTATAAAAGCTAATTACTCTCATTTCCTTAGATAACAAATTTAATTTTGCTTTGTTACTGTCTTTGATTTAGGATCAAATCAGTTTAAAACCAAGAACTAACAGCCTGTGTATAGATTATTAATTAGCGCCATATCCATTTTATTTTGTTTTTCTGTGTCGGCAGTTGAAGTAGCTGATCTATATCAAGATATTTTAAAAGTGGATGACAAAACACGAGACACTCGATTAGCTGCGAGTCGTAAAGCTTTGCTCAATGTTTTAGTGAAAGTAAGTGGTGATGAAACTGCGGATCAAAATAAATTAGCGCAGCAACGTACTAAAGATATTTCTGATTATATGCTTAAGTTTGAATATGACGAGAGAGCAAATGGACAATTGAAACTCGTTGTTAAATTTGAAGCTCGAAAGATCAACGCGCTAATCAAAGAGTTAAACTTACCTTTATGGGGAGTACAACGCCCATTAGTCGCAATATGGTTAGGTATTGAAGACAATTGGCGCAGAGAATTAGTAACACAAGAAAGTTACCCGCAATTAGAGCAGTTAATTTATGACAAAGCAGGACGCCGTGGTCTGCCTGTCGTTGTGCCATTACTTGATTTACAAGATAGACGTTTAGTAGGTATTCCTGAGGTATGGGGTAACTTTTCAGAACCAGTAGAAGAGGCCTCTAGACGATACAGTGCTGAGCGAAGTATTACAGCAAGAATGTATAAAGAAGCGGATAGCGAAAATTGGATTTTAGATTGGCGTTTTACTAATGATGATCAATTTGATTCAAATAGATTAACGGGCGATAAGCAGCAAATAGTGAGTCAAATGATTGATACCTTAGCTCGAGGCCTTGCAAGCGAGTACGCTATTGATCCAAATGCTTATTATGAACAAGCCGCGGCCACGCTAACATTAAAAGGCACGCAAAGTTTTGTTGATGTTGAATTAGCAAAACAAAGATTATTGAACTTAAGCGTTGTTACGCAAGTTAATATTGTTCGTAAAACACCAGAATTTGTAGAATTTAAACTAAACCACACTGGTAACCTAAGCGATCTTAAAAAAGGGTTAGGGTTAGACTCCTCATTTAAAGATTATGAGGATCCACGCGCTTTTTATCATGTTGTTGATAAAAATAGCTTAGAGTATCAATGGATAACGCCATAATGCTAACTTCTGAGCCGATGCAAATGGCATTACCGGTTACCTTGCCGGATGACGAAACATTTGCATCGTACTTTGGTGGGGAAGATTCGTTAGAGGTTAACCATTTAAAAGATAGCTTTTCGAAGTTAGCTAAAAAGTTTCAGTATACTTATTTATGTGGGTTAGGTGATTCGGGTAAGTCTCACCTTTTGTATGCAACCTGCATTAAAGCACAAGAGCGTGGCTTATCTAATATGCTGCTGTCTATGCGCGAAGTAATTGACTTTGGACCTATGGTATTAGACGGTTTAGAAGCGCTTGATGTTCTATGTATTGATGACGTGCATTTAGTTGCAGGCAATGATGCATGGGAAAAAGCACTATTCAACTTTTTTAACCGGTTTAACGAACCCGGAAAAATGTTAGTAGTAACTGCCGATTTACTTCCTAGCATGCTTAATATCTCGCTGCCTGACTTAGAGTCTCGCTTAACGTGGGGAACAACCTTTCAAATTCGTTCTATGAGTGATGATGATAAAGCACAAGCACTTGTTAAGCGCGCTCATATGCGCGGCCTTGAATTAAGTGATGAGTGTGCACGCTTTTTACTAACCCGTTTAAGCCGTGATATGCGTGCTTTATTAGATGTACTCGACAAATTAGATCATGCATCTATGGCAGCACAGCGAAAATTAACTATTCCTTTTATAAAATCAACGTTAAAGCTGTAGTAGGTCTAGAATCTAGACCCTTCTTTCAGTTATCATAAGCTATTATCAGAGCGTGTTTACCTTTCCTGATTGGAATTTGTTTAACTTAAGAGTGCTTTAATCGCGTCGTGAGGACTTTAGCGTAGTATTTATATGCGAAACCCGAACAACAAAGAAAGTAGCCTCCGAGATAAACACTTCAAACTGCATGTGTTTGGTCTTTATTTAGCGTTATTGCATCACTTATGTAGGAAACTACAGTCCAATGCTTAACCTTATTTAATAACCAACCACACTGTTGTAAAGCAATCTTGAAAGGCCAACACGCTCTTAAGCAATCACCTTCTGTGAAAGGTCAGGTATCGAATGAACTTAGAAAACATATTAGCGCAAGCACTTGAGGCGGTAGCCAGTGCCAGTGAAATAGCGCAGTTAGAAGATATCAGGGTTAATTACCTTGGTAAAAAAGGCGAAATCACTAGCTTACTTAAAACGTTAGGTAAAATAGCACCTGAAGAACGTAAAGAAGCAGGCCAAGTTATAAACCAAGCTAAACAAGATGTACAAGCTGCTATCAACGAAAAGCGTGAGTTGCTAGCAAGTAAAGCACTTGAAGAAAAACTAGCTGCTGAAACTATAGATGTAACTCTACCAGGGCGTGTTATGCCTACTGGCGGTTTACACCCAGTTACGCGCACTATTGAGCGCATAGAAAGCTTTTTCGGTGAGTTAGGTTTTGAAGTTAAATCTGGTCCAGAAATCGAAGACGATTTTCATAACTTTGATGCGCTAAATATTCCAGAGCACCATCCAGCACGTGCTGATCATGATACCTTTTATTTCAATCCTAAGTTAGTACTACGTACTCAAACAAGTGGCGTGCAAATTCGTACTATGGAAACTGAGCAGCCACCACTGCGCATTATTTCACCTGGACGTGTATACCGTAACGATTACGACCAGACACATACACCTATGTTCCATCAGGTTGAAGGTTTAATGGTTGATACCGATGTTAGCTTTACTGAGCTAAAAGGTATTTTGCATGATTTTTTACGTAACTTTTTTGAAGAAGATATGGAAATTCGTTTCCGTCCTTCATTCTTCCCGTTTACAGAACCTTCGGCTGAAGTAGATGTTATGGGTAAAGACGGTAAGTGGTTAGAAGTACTAGGCTGCGGCATGGTACATCCAAATGTACTTAAGTCTGTGGGCATTGACCCAGAAAAATACACCGGCTTTGCTTTTGGTATGGGTGTAGAGCGTTTAACTATGTTGCGCTATGGCGTAAACGATTTGCGTGCATTTTTCGAAAATGACTTAAAATTCCTGAACCAGTTCCGTTAAGAGTGAAACAATAAAATGAAATTTAGTGAAAAGTGGTTAAGAGAGTGGGTTAATCCTGCTATTGATACGCAAGCTCTTTCGGAACAGCTTTCAATGGCTGGTCTAGAAGTTGATGGCGTTGAGCCTGCTGCTGCCAAATTTAATGGCGTAGTTGTAGGTGAAGTTGTTGAATGTGGACAACACCCAGATGCAGATAAACTGCGTGTTACCAAAATTAACGTAGGTGGCGATGAGCTACTTGATATCGTGTGTGGTGCACCAAATTGTCGTTTAGGTATTAAAGTTGCTGTTGCAACTGTGGGCGCTGTACTGCCTGGTGACTTTAAAATTAAAAAAGCCAAACTACGCGGCCAACCTTCAAACGGAATGCTATGTGCTTTTGTTGAGCTAGGTATTAGCGAAGAAGGCGACGGCATTATGGAATTGCCAAGCGATGCACCAGTAGGCACTGATTTACGTGACTACCTAGGTCTTGATGATAATATTATAGATGTTGATTTAACACCAAACCGTGGTGACTGCTTAGGTATAAAAGGTCTAGCACGCGAAGTAGGCGTTTTAAATAGTATTGACGTAAACGTATTAGATATTCCAGCTGTTACTCCAACAATTGATGACAAAGTATCAATTGAGCTAGTTAATGAAGATGCATGTCCTCGTTACCTTGGTCGTGTGATAAAGGGCATTAACCTTGATGCAGAAACACCACTTTGGATGGTTGAAAAATTACGTCGCAGTGGCGTACGTTCAATCGACCCAGTAGTTGATGTTACTAACTATGTATTACTTGAACTTGGTCACCCAATGCACGCGTTTGATTTAAATGCGATTGAAGGTGGTATTAAAGTACGTAGTGCAAACGCAGGTGAAGAACTTGTTTTATTAGACGGTAACACCGCTAAATTAAACGACACAACACTTGTGATAGCCGATCATAACAAAGCACTTGCAATTGCAGGTATTTTTGGTGGTGAGCAATCAGGTGTTACAGATAAAACATCTGATATATTACTTGAAAGCGCATTTTTTAATCCTGTAGCAATTGCAGGGCAAGCACGTAGCTACGGTTTACACACTGATGCTTCACACCGTTATGAACGCGGTGTTGATTTTGCTCTACAACATGATGCAATGGAACGTGCAACAGCACTTCTACTTGAGATTGTAGGTGGTCAAGCAGGCCCAGTAGTTGAAGCTGTTGCGGCTGACAAACTACCAAAAGTGACTGAAGTACGTCTTCGTCGTGCACGTTTAGACCGTGTTATTGGTCATCATATTGATGATGCTAAAGTAACAGATATTCTTATGCGTTTAGGTCTTGATGTTAAAGTAGAAAATGAAAGCTGGAGTGCGGACGTACCAAGCTACCGTTTTGATATTCGCATCGAAGAAGATTTAATTGAAGAAGTAGCACGTGTTTACGGCTACAACAGCATTCCTAATGTTGCACCAACTGCAAAACTTAAAATGACGACACATAACGAAGCAACTATTGCGCTTAGCAAGTTCCGCAATACGTTAGTGACTCGTGGTTACCAAGAAGCAATTACATATAGCTTTGTAGACCCTAAAGCACAAGCTATTTTACACCCAGAGTGTAAAGCAATGGTATTACCGCACCCTATTTCAATTGAAATGTCAGCGATGCGTGTAAGTTTAATGCCGGGTTTATTAGCGTCTGTAGCGTATAACCAAAATCGCCAACAGCCTCGTATTCGTTTATTCGAACATGGTCTTAAATTTATAAGCGACGAAAGTGCAGAAAATGGTGTTTACCAAGTACCGGTTATTGGCGGCGTTATTACGGGTCTTGTAAATGGTGAACATTGGGTTGAAGAAAAACGTAACGTTGATTTTTACGACCTAAAAGGTGATGTTGAAGCCTTACTTGCAATTACTAATGACGTTACTCGCTTTGAAATTAAAGCCGAGCAGTCAGATGGACTTCACCCTGGTCAATCAGCTGTAATATATGTTGATGGCAAAAAGGTTGGTTTTTTTGGTGCTTTACATCCTCAAGCTCAAAAGTCGTTAGATATCAACAACGCAACTTTTGTTTTTGAAATTGAAATGTCAGCAATAGAAAAAAGAAATTTACCGCAAGCAGAAGGGGTGTCTAAATTCCCTTCAAATCGCCGCGACATCGCGATTTTAGTGGCAGACAGCGTTAAATCTGGCGACATTTTAAGCGTGATCGAAAAAGTTGGCGGAAATCAATTGGTTGACCTAAACTTATTCGATGTGTATAAGGGCAAAGGTATTGAGCCAAATTATAAGAGTTTGGCGATTGCTCTAACACTGCAAGCGGTTGATAGAACACTCGAAGAGAAAGATATCAATCTAGTAGTTGATAACGTGGTGGCCGAATTGGCCGAACAGTTTAATGCATCGTTGAGGGACTAGATATGGCGCTTACTAAAGCCGACATAGCTGAACACCTATTTGAAAAGCTCGGGATCAATAAAAAAGATGCCAAAGATTTAGTTGAAGCGTTTTTTGAAGAAATCCGCTCAGCGCTAGAAAAAGGCGAGCAGGTTAAGCTCTCTGGATTTGGTAACTTTGATCTTCGAGACAAAAAAGAAAGACCAGGCCGCAACCCGAAAACAGGCGAAGATATTCCTATTTCGGCACGTCGCGTGGTGACTTTTCGACCAGGTCAAAAGCTTAAAACCCGCGTAGAAGTGGGCACAAGCAAAGCAAAATAAAAAAAGGCAGCGTAAGCTGCCTTTTTATTTGCCTGAATAACCTAGTTATTAAATTATACCAACCTGCATAAATCTTTGATCAATTTAACGAATTAAATTGCACTACAACGTCGTTAAAAACGTTTTATTTACGACTGCATGGATGCAGGAGGTAGAGCAATGCAGGGAGCAATTGCCGAGAACAACTAGATACAAAAATTTTTGCCTAGTTCTAGCGTAATTTCCTTAACGTTAAATAGACCCCATATATAAACAGATTGGTATTAGGTTATTTTTGCGATTATAAATTAAAACTCTCGAGGAGATACAAAATCACCTGCCATTATTTGCTGAAATGTTTGCTCTGCAAGTACATCTAGGCTGTCTAAGCTTTTACCATTCGTTATTAATTGCTGCTCAATTTCAAACACGTCAATATTTTCAATCCCCGACATTTGCGCTACTTTAGAAAATATATATGCATGCTTAAATTTATCATGTTTATAAAAAAGACTAATAAGTGATGTATACACTTCAGGATTCGGTACGTTGTCTTTTTTATTGAGTTCTAAAGTTTTATAAAGCAAATCGATGGTTTTTTCATCGTCGAACTTAATATAGTACGATGCTAAAAAAAATTGCATTTCGGCACTTTGCGTTACACTTTTGTCATTTTCTATCGCCAATAATTTAGTCAGTGCGTTTTGGTTATTATTTCGTGACCATTGGTAGTAGAGCAAACCTGGATGGTTCGTATTCTGGGTATCTTGATATAACCGAGTCATTTCTTTAATGCTCGTTAATTGACCGTCAATACGTGACGTTTTTTTAGCTTTTAACTTAATATGTTCAATTTTGGCAGCCACAGTTATACATTGGTTATAGGATTCAAAGTCTTTGAGTAATTGGTATTTATTTTCATCAGTAGGGTCTTTGTATTCTATGTAACGTTTGATAATTACATCAGAACGCTCATCCTTGCAGTGACTGTCTTTGTTTAAGTCGCTACAAAAGCCAGGTGTTTCTTTGCACACTTGTGCGAGTGTCAAGGGCTCTTCACACCCTGTCAACGTTAGCAAACCCAATAGTACACTTGCTTTTTTAAGCATCCCTTAACCCCAAATGAATATCTACCTTGTTATTCTAACGCAATCATTTAACGCCTAACAGTAGAGAATAACTTCAGATTAAATTAGAATAGCCCAGCCTGAAGTGCATTACTCTCAAAATATAGTGCATTTTTAAAGGCTATCCGTTCAAAATGATAAACTTAGGTAAATAAAATGACCTCATCTCACGAGTTAGAATACACAAATAGTTGGCAAGAGCGCCAAGATTACGCAGAAAGCATGCAACCAATCATTGGTAAACTTTACCGTAATCGTGGTATTGAAATCGCTGTATATGGCCGTCCTCTCGTAAATGCCAGTACTATAGATATTATCAAATCTCACAAAACCGTTGCTCAGTTTGAAGGCACTAAATTACGTTTGCGTGAAAGCTTCCCATTTTTAGAAGCTATCAGCAAAATGGAATTAAACTCTGCACGTATTGATATTGGTAAGCTTGCATATAGTTATTTGTTCACTGAAGCTGCAAAAGGCCGCTCAGTAGAAGAATTTGTAAAAGATGAACTTGCAGAAATAGCTGACTTACCAGCGAAAGAACCACGCGATGTTGTATTGTATGGTTTTGGTCGTATTGGTCGTTTACTAGCGCGTTTATTAATTGAAAAATCAGGTCCATATTCAGATTTACGTTTGCGCGCTATTGTTGTGCGTGGCGGTAAAGATGGTGATCTTGAAAAGCGTGCAAGCTTACTGCGTCGTGATTCAATTCACGGTCCATTCAATGGCTCAATCACTATTGATAAAGAACGTAACGCAATTAAAGCCAACGGTAGCTACATTCAGGTTATTTACGCCAACTCTCCTAGCGAAATTGATTACACTCAATACGGTATCGACAATGCATTAATTGTTGATAACACCGGTATTTGGAAAGACGAAGCGGGCCTTGGCCAGCATCTAGAGTGTAAGGGCGCTGCAAAAGTATTATTAACAGCTCCTGCAAAAGGTAATATCAAAAACATCGTATATGGTGTTAATAACAAAGATATTTTACCCGAAGATAAAATTGTTTGTGCAGCAAGCTGTACAACCAATGCAATTACACCAACGCTTAAAGCACTAAACGATAAGTTTGGTATTAATAATGGCCATGTTGAAACTGTACACTCGTACACGAACGATCAAAACCTTATTGATAACTACCACAAAGCAGAGCGCCGTGGCCGTGCCGCAGCACTTAACATGGTAATTACTGAGACAGGGGCTGCAAAAGCGGTTTCAAAAGCATTACCAGAGCTTGAAGGCAAATTAACAGGTAACGCAATCCGCGTACCTACACCTAATGTGTCGCTAGCTATTTTGAACCTTAACTTAGCAACAAGCACATCAGTTGAAGAGCTAAACGCATTTTTACGCGATACAGCACTTCATTCAGACTTACGTGACCAAATTGATTACACCGCATCAACGGAAATTGTATCTACCGATTTAGTAGGTAGCCGTTACGCAGGTGTTGTTGATTCACAAGCAACGATTGTTGAAGATAACCGTATTGTTTTATATGTATGGTACGACAATGAGTTTGGTTATAGCTGCCAAGTAGTTCGTTGTATGCGCGATATGGCCGAAGTGTCATTCCCAAGCTTACCTCGCTAATTTATTTGCAGTGACTTAAAAGCCAGCATGTTGCTGGCTTTTTTGGTCGTGTATTATTTTTAAAGCGTATGCCTTGTGATAGGCTTTAATTAAGAAAATGCACATTCGTTTTACTATTTACAAAATAATGTCAGTTCTGTGAATTAATAAGCAGATAAACTTATTCAACCTAAAGGTTTTTTCATGAAAATCAGCAGCAATTTCGACAGTGGTAATATCAAAGTTATTGAAGCCACCGATCCTTTAAATATTCAATTAGAAATTAATAAAGATCACCAGTCTGAATTTTATCAGTGGTTTCACTTTCGTCTTGAAACAACACCTTACCAATTGCATAAGTTAAACATTAATGAGCTTGATAAATCAGCTTACCCAGATGGTTGGAAAGGGTATCAAGCCGTTGCATCATATGACCGTCAAACATGGTTTCGTGTACCATCAAGCTATGAAAATGGCACATTAAGCTTTGAAATTGAACCAGAGTGCGGCAGCGTATACTTTGCTTACTTTGCACCATACAGTTACGACCGCCATTTAGATTTATTGTCTTGGGCACAAAGCCAAGGCGCTTGCCAATTAATCACGCTTGGTGAAACACTCGATGGCCGCGATATGAGTGTGCTTAAAATTGGTGAGCCAAGTGAAGATAAGAAAAACATCTGGATCACAGCACGTCAACATCCAGGTGAAACAATGGCGCAGTGGTATGTAGAAGGGCTATTGCACAAATTACTTGATGACGAAGACCCACATGCAGCTGCATTATTGTCAAAAGCAGTATTTTACGTTGTACCAAATATGAACCCTGACGGCAGCGCACGCGGACATCTGCGTACTAACGCTAAAGGCGTTAACTTAAATCGTGAATGGCAAACACCAAGCATGGAAAATAGCCCTGAAGTTTACTTAGTGCTTAATAAAATGCGTGAAGCTGGCCTAGATATGCACCTTGATATACACGGTGATGAAGCTATCCCGTATAACTTTGTTGCAGGTAGTGAAGGTATTCCAAGTTACGATGCTCGTCTTAAAGGCCTAGAAGATAGCTTTAAAGCAGCGCTTTTAACTATTACTCCAGAGTTTCAAGATGAACATGGCTATCCAAAAGATGAGCCAGGCCAAGCTAACCTTACAGTAGGCTCATCAGCTACAGCTGAAGAATTTAAAGCATTAACGTACACAATTGAAATGCCATTTAAAGATAACAACGATTTACCAGATCCTGATTACGGCTGGTCAGATCGTCGTTCATATCAGTTTGGTCAAGATACATTAGCGGCTATTGTTAATATTGTTGATAATTTAAGATAAAACGTTTATTTGAAGGGTATCAATAGTTTTGATGCCCTTTTTACTTTTAGTAAAACCCCTTTTACAAAAAATAATAATCATATAGCAACTTCATTTCAAAACGTTTTTAACGTTTCTTCGCGGCGTATCATCACCGTATCGGTACAAATCAATCTACTTTCATTTAAATACAACTGATGTGGTGCCTTACAATAGCTCCTTAATTAGATATTTTGAAAATTAAGTGTTAACAAGGTTGGGGTACTTAAGTTAAGATTAATTAAATAATGAGTCGGGACGGGAAAGGTAAAACCTTATTTCGTGAAACTTATGTTGCGTAGTAGCTAAAGCTGAGTCTCGTAATTAAAAATAATAAATATAACTATAGAGGATATCCATGGAAGCTTTTGTAAGCGCTGTTAATGATGTTGTTTGGAGTAATGCACTCATCTATTTATGCCTAGGCGCAGGCTTGTTTTATTCAGTGTTAACTCGATTTGCTCAAGTTAGACATTTTAAAGAAATGTGTAAGCTATTATTTAGTCCTAACACGTCTGATAAAGGTATCTCATCTTTTCAAGCCCTTGCAGTATCGTTATCTGGACGAGTAGGTGTTGGTAATATCGCAGGTGTTGCAGCAGCTATCGGTTTTGGTGGGCCAGGTGCTATTTTTTGGATGTGGGTTGTTGCTTTTCTAGGAGCAAGTACCGCATACGCAGAATCTACTTTAGGCCAAATTTATAAAACAGAAGAAAACGGGCAATATCGTGGTGGCCCAGCATATTATTTTGACCGTTGTTTAGGGCAAAAATGGCTAGCTGTGTTATTTGCTGTTTCGGCAATTATTGCCTGTGGTGTTTTTCTGCCCGGCGTACAAGCAAATGCGGTAGGTAATGCGTTTACCCAAGTATTTGGCGATGGAAATATGGTCACTACTAGCTTTGGTGACGTAGGCAGCTTTAAGTTAGTCGCATTGGCAATTATCCTTATTGTTTTAGCATTTATTATTTTTGGCGGTATAAAACGTATTGCTAACTTTACGCAAATTGTGGTGCCATTTATGGCGCTTGGTTACATAGTATTGGCACTAATCGTTGTATTTTTAAACTTAGATAAAGTGGGCGATATATTTTATTTAATTATTAGTGATGCATTTACCGCGCAGGCCGGTTTTGGTGCTGCTATTGGTTGGGGCGTCAAACGTGGTATATATTCTAATGAAGCAGGCCAAGGTACTGGGCCCCATGCAGCAGCTGCTGCAGAAGTAGATCATCCTGCTCAACAGGGGTTAGTACAAGCCTTTTCTGTTTATGTTGATACTATTTTTGTGTGTACAGCAACAGCGTTGATGATTTTAATAACGCAGCAATACAATGTTGTGGGTGAGTTACCAGCAGGACAGTTTATTGTACAAAATGTTGATGCAGCCACTGAAGTAGGCTCAGCAGCCTTTACTCAAATGGCTTTATTTAGTGTATTTGGCAGTTTTGGACAAGCATTTGTGGGTATTGCATTATTCTTCTTTGCCTTTACTACAATACTTGCTTATTACTTTATTGCAGAAACTAATATTGCTTACTTAAATCGTTATTTTAAAGGCAGTATTCCGCTTGTTATCGTGAAATTTGTGATTATGTTTATGGTTGCATACGGCATGGTCAACAATTCAGGTTATATTTGGACTATTGGTGATATTGGCGTTGGCTTAATGGCTTGGATTAACATATTAGGTATTTTAGCTATTTTCTTCGTAGCTAAGCCTGCTTTATTATGTTTAAGTGATTATGAAGAACAGAAGAAAAAGGGCGGAAAAATCATATTTGACCCAGTTAAATTAGGCATTAAAAATGCCACTTTTTGGGAAAAACGCCTAGCAAAACAGTCAAAAGACGCTGAGTAATTAAACTTAGTGAGTAACTTGGATGTTTATCGTTTCTAAATCACTTATTGGTTTAAATTCAAAAAAGACAACGAGAAATAAAACAAGTACAATAAAGGCGCCGAAAGGCGCTTTTTTTATGCGTAGTATGGAGAGAAGTATGGCGATTATTCGTTGCCCAAAATGTGCAAAATCAATTTCAGATAAACATAAACAATGTCCGCATTGTGAAAGTAACATTGCAGAGCTAAACGACGAGCAAGTTTTACAGCTTCAACGCGAACAGCGAATTAAAAAAAAGCAGATGTTTCTAAATCACTCCTTTTTGGCGCTTATCTTATTTTTAGGTGGTTTTTTCTGTTTGTACTTTTTACAACCGCAAGAAGAAACGCTTCAGTGGTATGCTTATACTGCCGCAATTGGCGTAGGTTGTATTTGGTATATTATAAACCGTATTATTTTAGTGACTCTAAAAAAGAAAAAATGACATGAATATCGACAATCTTGTACAAAATATTACTCCCGAATTATTCGAACGCTTACAATACGGTGCTTCTACTGGCAAATGGCCAGACGGCACCGTTTTATCAGATGAGCAAAAGCAACAAACAGTGCAGTTGGTTATGTTGTATCAAGCAAAGGTGGCTCAATCTAATGAGCAATTTACGATTGGTGCTAATGGTGAAATGATCCAAAAGACAAAAGCTCAACTACAAAAAGAATTCAAATCAGACAACGAAATAGCTAGGTTTAGTGAACATGATCTTTAAGCACCTTTTTACACCGAAGTGGAAACACCCTAAGCAACAAGTACGTCTTGATGCTATCGAAAAATTAGACATTGAACGTGATGCAACCATATTAAACACGTTAGCACTTGAAGATAGCTCAGCTGAAATACGCCGCAAAGCACTACAAAAAGTAAACGATTTACCACTTTGGTGGAAAGCGTATAAACAAGATCAGGCATTAAAAGATATAGCAGAGCTGCAAATATCAAATGCTGTTTTAAATAGCGAAAGTGCACTAACACCGCAAATTAAAAATGAATATATTGAGCGCTTTGCGCCAGTAAAAACACTAGAAAAGTTAGCGTTTGCAGAAAAAGAGCTGCAAGTACGCGTTAAATTATTAAAACGTTTAGCAAATCCAAAACTAGTAGAAAAAGCATTTAAAGAAGGTAGCGAAGAGCTACAAACTCAATTAGTTGAACTTGTTATTACTCATCAATTAATTAAGCCATTAGTAAAACATGCAAAGGGTGGCGCAAAAACAGCACTTGAAACGCATATTGAAAATGAACGTCTAGCAATAGAAAAGCCACTTGAAGTAGAGGGTGCAACACGTATTATTTTAGCGAAGTTAAATGCTTTGCGTGAAAAAACAGACTTTGGTGTTGTTAATCCACAAGCGGGCGAGCTAATGGCTCAGTGGCAAGCACTTGAGCTTAAATGGTTAAGTGATGACCGTGTTAAGTTGCTTGATGAAAAATATACTTCGATTACCACTAAGTTAAATGCACACATTGAACAGCTACAAGCGGTACACGATAAAGAGCAGCAACAATTAGCGCAACAACAGCGCCAATTACTAGCACTTGCAACGCTTGAAGCGTTAAGCGAAGAAATTGAAAATGCCTTACAACTTGGTCTTGAAACGCCAGAGCAAATTCAACAAGATTGGCTTGATGCAAAAGTAGCGCAAGCTAAGCACGCTATTAGCGAAACAGAGCTTGCTAATAACACGCAATCAAAACTTGCTGTAAGTAAGTTAGAAAAGTTATTTACTCAAGTTGCTAAGCTACCTGAGCTAACCGCTGCCATTAAAGAGTACAAGCTCGCTTTTACAGCATTGTGTGAAATTAAACCAGCAGAAGACTTAGCGCAGTACGATGTTACTTTAACTGAGTTTAACAATGGCTTTAAAGCAGCGCGTAATCATTTAAATATATTAGATGGCGCACTGCAAAGTACGTTTAAAACACAGCTAAACACGCATAAAAAGCAATTTTTAGCACCAATGAATGAACTCGTTAAGCCGCTTGAAAAAAATCAAAGCCAAGCAAAACGCAAAGCACGTGATGTTAAACGCCTGATTGAAGAAGGTCGATTTAACGTTGCTTTTGGCGTATTTAAAGGGTTTGAAGAATTATTTAATACCCTTACTGAACAATACCAACAGCCGCTTGTAAACATAAAAGCAGAGCTTGAAGCGCAACTTGCAGACGCTAAAGATTGGCAAAAATACGCTGCTGCACCAAAGCGTGAAGCTTTATTAGAAGAAGTAAGCGCATTAGTAAGTGAAGAGTGTACTGACCCACAACAACGTGCTGAGCAGGTAAAAGCACTACGTAAACGTTGGAATGAGTTAGGTCGTTTAGATACAGACGAAGAGAAGCAACAAGGCACTCAGTTTGATGAAAAAATCGAGCTGTTATTTGCACCTTGTCGTAGTTACTTCGCAGAGCAAGAAGTACAACGCGAAGCATCTAAAGCACAACGCGAAAGTATTATTAGCGATATGCATGCACTTCATTTACAGCCTACTGCTGAGGATGATTTTGATTGGAAGCAATATGAAAGCCAATACAATCGTTTAAACAAAGCGTGGCGCAGTGTAGGTAAAGTTGATCCTAAAACATACCGTACATTAAACGATCGTTATAAAAATGAGCAACAGCAAGTACTGGCTTTATTAAATGCATTTCATAAAAGTAATGCTGCACTTAAAAATGAGTTAGTAGAAAAAGCAGAGCAGTTGTCACAAAGTGATGATTTAGCCGCTGCATGCCAAGAGTTGAAGCAAATGCAGCAACAATGGCAAACCATTGGTTTTGCAGGTTTGAAAGCTGAAAATGCGTTATGGCAAAAATTTCGTCAATTTAACGATGAAACATTTACTAAGCGTAGTAGTGAGTTTGAACAGCAAAAACTTGAGCAAAACGAGTCAGATAAGCAAGCCGTTTCAGAACTTGCTGAGCTTGAAGCAGCACTTAGCGATGTAAATCAAAGAGCACAGTTGCACGACCTAGAAACAAAAGTGAAAGGGTATGCACAGTTTAGATCGTTAGCGCCAAAAGTGACTAAGCTACTAGCGGCCATTGAAGATAAACTTGCATTGCTTACAAGCAAATCAGAGCAAGCTAATTTAGATGCACTAATTACAGCACTTGAGAACAATGAAGCGTTACCAAGTCAGTACCAAGCACCGCTTAAAACAACATTAAATACTGAACAGCTTATTACGCGCATGGAAATACTAGCGAACGTAAGCTCAACTGATAAGTCACTTAGAATGGCAGAACAAGTAGCCATGTTAGATGACAAGCATCGTGGCGAACATGCTGATTTAAACTATTATTTAAAACAGTTACTAGCGCTCAGTGGCGGTTCAGTTGAACCTGACACACTAATGCGACTTAAAGCGATACTTGCAGCTTAATACACTAGGGCGTGTTGACCTTTCGTGGTTGAATTTGCAGCAGACTGTTTGGTATTTAGGCAAGGCAGAGTCTATGTAGTGTGGTTATTCCCCATAAATAGGCGATAACGCAGCATAAATGCCAAACATGCGCTGCCCTTTGGGTTCTTTCTAGGGACGATTAACTCTTTGTTGCTCGGTTTTGACTTAGCCCGCTAGGTTACAAACCTCACGCCGCGATTAAATCGACCCTAGATTGAACAAATTTCAATCCACAAAGGTCAACACGCCCTAGAACCAGTTTAATATATGCTGGTTACTATTTTAATAAGCCGCTTTAATAGCGGCTTTTTTATAAGCATCATTACTTCATTATAAATAAAAGGGTTCTCATGAGAATTTTAGTTATTATTGCAGCGTTATTTTTAACTGCCTGTAATACCACGCAAGGCATATCAGTATATTCATTTACTAACTCTGAGGTTGAGTCTGTACTTAGTAAACAATTACCAAAGTTAAGTGAGAAAGTAAGCTTAATGGGTTTGCCAGTTCAGTTTGATGTAAACGACTTAAGTGTGAATATTGGACCCGATAACCGCGATGTTGTTGTGCTTGGCGCAGATTCAAGCGCTGAAATTAACGCTTTTGCTTTAAAATACCCAGTACGTTTACAGCTTCAAATTGAAGGCAGCCCATTTTACGACAGTGAGAAAAATGCGGTGTTTTTACGTAATATTAAGTTACTTGATTCGAGTGTAGATGCCGGTGGTTTTAGCGGTAATTTAGGCGCACTTGATAGCCAAGCAATGGAAGTAATTAATGCCTTTTTAGCAGTAAATCCTGTTTATACATTAAATATGGACGATCCTAAAATGGTTTTATTAAGCAAGCTACCGCTTGATATACAAATTGTTGAAGGCGCAATTAAGCTAGTACCTAGTCTATAAGTAGATCGACCTACTTAAAATATACGTATTAATTAGCCTGACTTTCAGGCTAATTAGGTTTTAATATTATGGCGGCTCCTCGTACTGTTCCCACTTCTCGGCTTTCTCGCTTTGCAAAATTAGGCTCACTTGCCACAGGTGTTGCTACCAATATGTTAGTTGATGGCGCTAAGAGCGCGCTAACCGGTAAAGGTTGGGACAATAAAAGCTTGCTACTACAACCTAAAAATATTGAAAAGCTAGCCACACAGCTATCTCATTTACGTGGCGCTGCAATGAAGCTCGGGCAATTACTTTCAATGGATGCCGGTGACTTACTCAGTCCTGAATTAGCTCAATTACTTGCTTTGCTGCGCTCAGATGCCAACCCAATGCCTCATAAACAACTTGTAGAGGTATTAAAAGAGCAATGGGGAGATGACTGGCTAGCGCGTTTTTCTCATATTGAATTAAGACCTTTTGCTGCGGCTTCTATTGGGCAAGTACATTTAGCTTATAAGGAAAATGGTGAGCAACTGGCTGTTAAAATTCAATATCCTGGTATTGCAAAAAGTGTTGTGAGTGATGTCGACAATGTTATTTCGTTATTAACGATTTCTCGATTATTGCCAAAAGATCTTAATATTAAACCGCTTATTAGTGAAGCCAAAGCTCAGTTATTGGCCGAAGCTGATTATAAGAGGGAGGCTCAGTACTTAATACGTTATAAAAATGCATTAGCAACTAATCCCCATTTTAAAGTGCCTAACGTATATCCAGAGCATAGTACGCAGCAAGTACTTACCATGGAATATGTAAAGGCTGAGCCGATTGAGAGTATTATAGAGCTACCTAATAACCAAAAAAGCTTTGTTGCAGCACAACTAATTGATTTGTTTTTTAAAGAGATGTTTGATTTTAAACTCATTCAAACCGACCCTAACTTTGCCAACTTTCATTATCAGCTTGATACACAAAAAATTGTTTTATTTGATTTTGGTGCAACGCGAGAAATATCATCTGAGCTCAGCCGCGCTTATTTGGCCTTATTTAAAGCGGGCAGTGAAAACAACCGAGAAGGCCTACTTAGAGCGGCTTTACACATTGGTTATTTTAAAAATGACTTAGTTGATGAGTATAAAAACAACGTCATTGATTTATTCATAATGGCGTGCGAGCCACTGAGAGCAGAAGGGGAGTTTGATTTTAAAAATAGCGAACTAGCGCTCAAAATTAAAAATGCAGGGCTTGCTCTTAGTGGGCAATCTCAGCAATGGCATACACCGCCCGTTGATGCGCTATTTATTCACCGAAAACTTGCAGGACTTTACTTAATAGCCGCAAGGCTAGGTGCAAAAATAGATGTAAAAACGCTATTTCAGCACTATTTATAGCGTTTTAATTTACACGTAAGTGCATTTTAAGTAATGAGTGCACTTAATGTATAAAATTGCCATAATGCTCGCGATATTTCGCGAGGTGCATTTATGATAAAACAATTTTTAAACGATCCTAAATTATTGCTAAACGCAGTAGGTGAGGGCATATACGGTTTTGACCTGTCGGGTAATGCGGTGTTTGTTAATCCTGCCGCTGAGCGCATGACAGGTTGGTGCGCTGACGAACTATTAGGTAAAAAAATACACCAATATCATCACCATACTCATGCTGATGGCACACCTTATCCCGCTGATGAATGCCAAATATATTGCACCATGTTTGACGGCAAACGTCGTGAAGTTAAAAATGAAGTTTTTTGGCGTAAAGACGGCAGCTCATTTGCAGTGGAATACACCTCAACACCGGTTTATAAAAATGATGAGTTAATTGGTGCTGTAGCGGTATTTCGCGATATATCACTGCAACAACAAACACAAAATGCTTTGCAAGAGGCACTTGAGCAAGTAAATCATTTAAGTGAGCAGCTCAAAGATGAAAACAACTACTTAATTGCAGAACTTAACGAAGATTGGCAAGACTCAGGGCTAGTTGGACAAAGTCATATATTTCAAACCATGTTAGATCAAATAAAACTGGTAAGTGAAACCGACAGCACAGTGCTTATACTTGGCGAAAATGGCACGGGTAAAGAATTAGTAGCTCGTAATTTGTATCGACTAAGCAAGCGTAGCGAACAAGCCTTTATAAAAGTAAATTGCGCCGCATTTACCCCAAGTTTGCTAGAATCGGAACTTTTTGGCCATGAAAAAGGCGCGTTTACAGGTGCAAATGAACGCCGTAAAGGGCGTTTTGAACTTGCTGATAAAGGCACCTTGTTTTTAGATGAAATAGCAGAGCTTCCACTTGAGGCGCAAAGTAAATTACTGAGAGTCCTGCAAGAACAAGAGTTTGAACGTGTGGGTGGCAGCAATACGCTAAAAGTAAATATTAGAGTGATTGCAGCGACTAACCGCGACCTGTGGGAAATGGTACAAAAAGGCACGTTTAGAATTGATTTGTATTATCGGCTTAATGTATTTCCTATAAAAGTACCCGCCCTTAAAGATCGAAAAGAGGATATTCCTTATTTATGCGCTAATTTAATTGCGCAGATAAATAAACGACTGGGTAAACACTTAAAAGGACTAAGTAAAAAAGCAATTACACAGCTGCAAGCCTACAATTGGCCAGGCAATATTAGAGAGCTGCAAAATGTACTTGAACGCGAAGCTATTTTATCTAATCAGGCTGTACTACAGCTAAGTCAGCCTTTGCAAGCGGGTGGTGAAGTAGTTATTAACCCTTCACTTACGCTTGATGAGGCCCAAAAGCAGCATATAACCTCTGTTCTCGCGTTATCGCACTGGCAAATATCGGGTTATAAAGGGGCAGCAGTTAAATTGGGCTTACCTGAGAGTACACTACGCTCAAAAATGCGAAAGTTAGGGATTGCTAAAAATTCGTGATATATCGCGCAGCGCGTTTAATATCGCGAATTCTATTTTACTGCGTTGAAATAAACTGTTTAATATCAATGATATAAATAAAGTTTCAGCTTGGTCTGAAAGTTGCAAATACTTGCATAATACCCGTCATTATGAAGCAAGTACTATGAAGTTTGATATTAAAGAAGAAGACATGATCATTAAGCCCTATAACACCGAAGGGCCAATTTATATCCGCGAGCAAAAAGGATTTTTTCAGCGCATACGCCGTAATTTAGGTTGGCTGTTAATGCTAACTTTTATTGCAATACCGTGGATCCAATATAACGGACAACAAGCTGTGCTGCTTGATGTGGCAACGCAAACTTTTACTATTTTTGGTCTAACACTCCTTCCTCAAGATTTTATGATTTTAGCCCTGCTATTTATGGTGGGGGCTTTTGCATTATTTTTTGTAACTAACTGGCTTGGTCGGGTTTGGTGTGGTTATACGTGCCCGCAAACTATATGGATGCTCATGTTTTCGTGGGTAGAGCAACGCATAGAAGGCACTCGAAATCAGCGAATTAAATTAGATAAATCACAGTGGACGCTAAGCACTTGGCGCAAAAAAATAACTAAGCACAGTGCGTGGATTGTTATTTCAGTTTTAACCGCTACCTCGTTTATGGCATATTTTATTCCGGCAAAAAGTTTGTATATGGAAATGCTTACGTTTGAGTGGTCAGGTATAACGAGCTTTTGGGTGTTTTTATTTGCTTTTTGCACCTACGGTAATGCTGGGTTTTTACGCGAGAAAATGTGCACAATTGCTTGCCCTTATTCTCGTTTTCAGGCTGTTATGTTTGATAAAGATACGTTGCTTGTTACATATGATAACGAGCGAGGTGAAAGCCGAGGACCACGTAAACGCAAAGCTGATCCAAAAGAGCTTAACTTAGGTGACTGTGTAGACTGTAACTTGTGTGTAGAGGTATGCCCTGCAGGAATAGACATTCGAAATGGATTGCAATATGAATGTATAAACTGTGGCTTATGTATTGATGCCTGCGACGATACCATGGATAAATTTGGTTACGAAAAAGGCTTAATTAAATACGCGAGTGAAAAACAAATGGAAGGGGGGAAAACCAATCCATTTAGGTTAAAACTAGTAGGATATGGCGCATTAACGGCTTTGTTAATAATATCGATGTTTGCATGGATGCTGCAACGTACTCCAATAGAAGCCTCGGTACTACGCGACAGAAATGCGCTCTACAGAGTGAACTACGAAGGCTTAGTAGAAAACCCTTACACACTTACTATTATTAATAAAACCCAACAAGCACTGCATTACAGCATCGCTATAGAGGGTTTACCTGGTGCAATACTCTCAAGCCCACGCTCTACACTTGTTCAACCGGGTGTTATGAAAAGCGTACCAGTGACCGTAACAGCCGATGGCTACGACATTGAACGAAAAGTAACTAAACTTAAATTTATAGTAACAGCGCAAGAAGATGCCAGCATCACTATAACCAAAGACAGTCAGTTTTATAAAAACTAAGATTGGTAAAGTTTCATAAAAAATGCCCAAGTAGATATTCTCCTTGGGCATTTTTTATATGCAGTTTTTATTGCGTGTTTGTACTTATATATTTCAGTGCGCTTGTTATAACGGCGACTTGTGCCAAAATACATTCTTCATCTGTTGCAGTTGGGCTATCTGGGTACACTTCTGTAGTAGTTACATAGGGTGCATCAGTAAAGCCCATACATAAACCTAACTCTCGAGCTGCATAGTTAATCACACCAAATTGCTCTTGAGGTACGCCTATTAGCTGGTTGTTTTCATCGCTCGGTGCAATATGAGTGACTTTTGCAACGCTTTCTATAATGACTTTTTGAAACTCCGGCTCAGGCTTTTTGGTATCTGCAACTAAATAAAACCCATCAGGTATGTTCCAGTTATTGTTAGTAGTGCCTTCACGCGCAGCAAGTGCGGGTCTAAATTCACTGTTATCGCTGTCAGTTGTTTCGTGTAAATCAATATGAGCGACTAAGTCTACATCGAGTGATTTTACAAACGCCATAATAGCGGCTGACTCTTGAGCTGGGCTGCCCTCGTAAAATGAGCGGTTAGGATCAATGGCGTCTGGGTTCCAGCGGTTTATAGTTTCATATCCCCAAGGGCTAATGCAGGGTGCAATTATAATATTAAACTGTTCGCAATATTGCATAGCCGATGTTTTAGCAAACCTAAGTGCGCCATGTACGCCACTGGTTTCATAGCCATGTACACCACCGGTGATTAAAACAGTTGGTTTATTAGCATTAAAGTTAGGCGTTTTTAATATGTATAATGGGTAAGTGCCAGCGGCGTAATTAAGCTCGCCGTATTGCTCTATATCTAAGGTGTTTTTAAGATCATTAATTAGCGTTACGACTTCGTTTTGGTAACTGCGTTTAATGTTTTGGCGCGCTAACCACTGGGCTTTATCGTTGTTATTCCATTTTTTGCCAGGTGTGCCAATAGGGTATGTGCTGTTAGTCATAATAAACCTTTATATCAATTGTTATTAGCTCTCCTGTAAATAAGGAGGTCAACTACAATTGGTAGAGTTACTTAATAAAGGCGTAGCTTAACGCTGAGTAAATTAGCGTGCAAATTAAAACGTTAAAGTCATATTTTTTATAGCGCGCGATTGCTGGGATTTAATATAGCTTTGGTTAGCGTATTCACCCGAAATACTACCGAATCGATCGCGTTTTACACTAATTGTTAAATCACACGTTTTACTTTGATCTACTTGCGAGCTGCTAAACATATCTAAACTTTGTAAATTTATTTCAAGGCGAGATGAATTAAGCGCAAAAAATGTTGACTGCAAAAGCGTTTCATTATTATTGGTAGTGCAACTACTGCTAAGTTCTACTTGGCTTGTACTGTTAGGATCAGTGCCATCTAATTGAACTGTAAGAGTACTATTAATACCAAAATTTTGACTGTTACTCGGGGTTAAAATAATAAAATTTAAAGGCAACTCCACGCTCGAATTAGCATTTATGCCATCATCCCGTTTAAATTTTATATCAAACTGTTGGTTATCGTCAGTGGCATTTATATACGCTTGGTAATCAACGTCTAAAAAGTCGGTATCTTTTGTAAGTACAATAGCAGTGCTATTAACAACAGCTTGTAATGAGTCGCTATCGCTTAAAACAATGTTAGAGCCATTAGCATCGCCTGCATTTAGTTCTGCGTTAACACGCGTGCGGTTACCGTCAGAAACTAGTTCAAAACCTGCCCAAATACCTTGTGTTTTTACTAAATCCGACTCTGTTTCTGACGTGCAAGCGCATAATGCTAAAATTAAAGCCGTTGTGGTAATGCATTTTTTAAGCATGTTAGCTCCTTTAAACCACTTAATTAGGCTGTAAATAATTGTTTAATTGGGGATATACCTAACAATTATATGAAGTGTAAGTTTGTATATGTGCATTGTTACACAACAAGCTATCTATAAATGTTTAAATTTGTTAACGGGTGTAAATAAAACATTAATCACCAGGTTTAAAAACTAACTTACCAATTAAATTGTTTACTAAGTAAGCATCGATTTAGCGCTAAATGTATTATAAAAGAGTATGTTACAATTAAGGTAAAGCATATCTTCATATTGAGTATTATGGCGCAGTATATTGCTACTCCAAGTTGGCTAGGCCGTTTTTTTATCCGTATTAAACACGTAACTATTGAACAAGAGCGCCTTGTTGTGCATTTTAGACGTGCTCCCGCGCGGACATTTTTAATTAAAGACTTTTATAATTACTCAATACTTAAAAACCGTTTATTTAGCGCCAAAATTAATTTGTGCGACAGTAGCAATACATCAATTAGCTTTTTAAACAAAGCACAAGCGAACACCTTAAATACTGCCCTTAACACGCGGTTTTCAGTCCTGCTTGAGCAAAAGGTAAATAACGCAAAGATTTCGCTCAAGCGTTATGCTTTAGATGAGTTTTTACGTGATAGTTCCATAAAAACACTTAATAATGATGTGTTTTTGCTTACCAAGCAGTACGCTAAAAGTACAAGTGTGTGGCAACAACACTTATCGCAAAGTAGTATTAAATTTTTAAATATACTGAGCACTACACCCAATACTCACGATGCAATTGCACAGTTGCGCCATAAATATGAAAAAAAACAACTAACTCTTAAAAATGACTTTTTTAATCAAGTAGAGTCAAATCCATTAACAACAGAGCAGCGCTTAGCGGTAATACGCGATAACGATAAAAATTTAGTATTAGCGGCAGCAGGCACAGGTAAAACATCTGTGATGGTAGCAAAGTCTTTAGATTTAATAGCATGCAATATTGCCAAGCCTGAGCAAATTTTAGTGCTGGCCTATAATAAAACAGCAGCAAATGAGCTTAAAGAGCGCTTTATTAAACGCGCCACGCATGCAAAATTGCATACCAAAGCACCCACTATTTTAACGTTTCATGCGCTTGGGCTTAAATTACTACAAAGTGCTAAAAAGCCAATCGAGTTGTCAAAATTTGCAACTGACCCAGTTCAATTAAATAGTTGGTTAACTGGGTGGGTAAGTAAAAAAATACAAACCGAGCCACAGTTTTTAAAAGCATTTGTAGATTTACTCCATGAGCCGATTGATATATTTAGCTTTAAAGATAATGCACAGTACGAGCGGTACGTACGCGATAACGAATACCGTAGCCTTGCGGGTCATAAAGTAAAAAGTTATCAGGAAGTGCTTATTTCAAACTGGCTACATTTGAATTGCGTACCGCACAGTTATGAGGTGAATTATCACTTTAGCCAAGGCGCAGAGCTAAGTGGGCAATACCAACCAGACTTTTATATACCTCAATATGATATTTACCTAGAGCACTTTGGCATTGATAGGCAAGGGAATACACGTGCTGATATAGATAAAAAACACTATAATGAGCAAGTTGCATTTAAGCGAAAACTGCATAAACAAAATGGCACCACCTTACTCGAGACCTTTCATTACAACTGGGTAGAAGGAAAGCTAGAGCAAACCCTCGCAAAGCAATTAAAGCAGCATAATGTTGAATTAACACCTTTAAGTAACGACGAAATATTTCATACTTTAAATAACTCAGGGCAGTTACAGCAAGGCATTGATAAGTACATAAAATGTTTACAAGCTATTCGAGTGGAGCAACTAAATAATAAGCAAATAGCACAGCGCATTAAGCAAAGTGGTATTAAAAATTACCAGCAATATGCAAACTTGTTAGTGCAAATTCATGATGCTTATATAAATGAACTAAACGCGCAAAGTGCCATTGATTTTGACGACATGATTATTCAAGCAACAAAGGCGATAGTAAGCGGAGATTTTAATATTGTGTGGAGCCACATTTTAGTTGATGAGTTTCAAGACATATCAAGCGCGCGTATGGCTTTCATAAATGCCATATTAAAACATGGTAACGGAATACGCTTTACTGCTGTTGGTGATGACTGGCAAGCAATTTATCGGTTCTCGGGTGGTAATTTAGCGCTTACTACACGCTTTAATGAATTAGTGGGCAGCCACTCACTTACTATGTTGCAAAAAACATTTAGATATAACAATAGTATTAGTGATGTAGCAGGGCGTTTTGTAATGCAAAACCCTGAGCAATATAAAAAGCAGATCAGCACACATACACAAGTAACCACACCACAAGTTATTTTATTAGACGATTTATACCAAGGTACTAAATCGATAGAAATAAAAGTGCAGCAGAGCATAAGCACTATTCAAAAAAATGATGCATCAGCGAGCATTGCCATACTTAGTCGATATAGATACATGTTAAATAGCGTGCAGCAGCATTTAAAAGATAAAAAGCATACAAACTCTCTTTATTTTTGGACATTGCATAGTGCCAAAGGGCTTGAAGCCGATTACTGTATTATTATTGGTTTTGAACAAGGTAAATTAGGGTTTCCTAGCGATAATCAAAATAATGTGCTGGTGGAGGCGTTATTACCAGAGCAAGATGAATTCACTCACTCTGAGGAAAGGCGTTTGCTTTATGTAGGTATTACGCGCGCTAAACATAAAGCGTATTTAATTGCAGACCCTTATGCATGCTCAGCGTTTGTAAAAGAACTAGTAGATGACAATTATCCCATTCAAATCGCTTCAACGTTGTTTAATAAGTCGCAACTAAAGCAAAGAGAGTGTAGTACGTGCAGCGACGGTTTAATTGTGCCAAAAACGGGTCAATATGGTGATTATTATAGTTGTACTAATACGCAAATTTGCGAAACTAAATTACGAGTGTGTAAAAGCTGTAGTGGCCCATCGATTGATAAAAACACGTACTCACAATGTGTGAATACAGAGTGTAAAACGCAGCACCCAATTTGTGAAAAGTGTGGTCGCGAAATGCGTAAACGCAAATCTAAGCACGGTGAATTTTTAGGGTGCAGCGGTTTCGCTCTTAAAGAAGATAACTGTAAAAACACTCGAAAAATGAATGTTTAACGGCTAACAAGTAGGTTTACACTTGTCTATTTTATAGAACTATGTAAATAGAAATTACATTCATTAGATTGATTTTAACAAGCTATCAATGTCTAATAGAAGAATGAGCTTTAACTGTTGTTTATTATGCATTTTTTCAATAGATTCTTTTTATTAAATGACCATTATTCAGCCCCTGGTCAGGTTGCTAATTGGCGAATAAGTGCACTGCGCATTATTCTATCATTAGTAATGGTGTTATGTTTTGCTGTGGCGTGCCACACGTACACAAGCGCTATTGAATTTAACTTAATTTATATTGTTGTATTAACAAGCAGCTTTCTTGCTACTGCATGTGGTTTACTTATAGCAAGTAAGCGTTTCTATCACTTTAGCGCTCATGCACTTTTAATAGCCATTGTAGCTGCTAGCGTGTCAATGAACTTATTTTTAACAGACCTAGAGCTTGCTAAAGTGGGCTCTATGTATATGTATTCTTGCCCGATAATCGCACTTATGCTACTTGGTTATAGAACAGCCCTTGCTTATGGCGTATTAAATATTGCGCCGTTTTATATGATCATCAATAACGTTGATGTCTCGGGTTTAACCGGCATAGCTCAACAACTTCCCGACGCGGACTTATACATTACAGGGCTTATATTTTTATTTTTTAACATATGTATTCCCCTTGCTGTAGCACGCACAATTGTGGCTGCTAAGCGTTTAAACAAAACAATGATAAGCGCTAATACACACCTTAAAGACAAAAATGAGCTTTATCGAAGCTTATTCACCGAATCAAATAAAGCCAAAATTATTGTTGACGAAAACCTTGTCATTACTGATTTTAATCAACATGCTATTGATATGTTTGGTATAAAAAAAGAATTAAAAGAAGAATGCGTTAACCTCTCTCATTTATTTCCTACTTTATCTTTTGACGATCCAAATGCGCAAAATAAAATTGTGAAGTACAAAAAAAGCTATTTTAAAGCCAGTTATCAGCAAATAACAATGAGCACAAACTACCGTGTATACGACTTTTACGATTGCACGCAAGAGCAGCTCATTAAACAAAATTTATCGATGATGGAACAAGAAAACAAACGATTACGCTTTAGAGACTCGCGAACAAGGCTACCTAATAGAGAATGGTTTGAACTGCAATGCGATAGGCTAACAAGTAAGTACCAAAAAGGTTTTTATATTGTTGTTGCGCAAAGTGCAAATAGTGAATACTTAAATTTAAAGCTCACTAAAGCCGACTCTCAAGCCTTACTGATTAACGCATACAAGCGTTTAAAAGCGATGCCAGATGAGCCGCTGTTGTGTGCTCATATAGGAGTCGGAAAGCTCGCTTTTATAATTGTGGCAAACTCGCAAAACGAGCTTGAAGATAAGCTATTAATACAAATAAAAAATACATTAGATAAAAAATATAATGTGTTTGGTACTAAGTGTCAGCAATCATTTTTATTTGGTTTTGCAAAGTATCCTGATCATGGAAAAAACAGCGCAACAGTACTTAGCAATGCATGCGAAGCACTTAAACTAGCAAATTGTAATATGGCCCTTAGTGGTTATAACAAAAAACAATCACAAGCTTTTATCGAAAAATACGAAATTTCAATGTTATTAGATGAAGCGCTTCAGCAGGGCGATTTGTCGGTGCACTATCAACCTAAAGTAGATGCAACGGGTCAATGTATAGGGCTTGAAGCCTTAGCGCGTTGGAACAGTCCAATACTGGGTAATGTGTCGCCAGTGGTATTTATTCCTATTGCCGAAGAATACAGAATGGTTAGTCGGCTAACCGACCTGATTATTCAAAAGGTGTGCGCTCAAATTGCCGATTGGACTAAAGCGGGTTTACCGAGTGTGCCGGTGGCAATAAATATATCTCTAATTGATTTTAGCCAAACCGATTTTATGTCAAAACTAGTTAAATACCTTGCCGACTTTAACGTAAAGCCGCCTCAAATAGAGTTAGAACTGACTGAAACTTCCCTTGAGGCTAACCAAGCCCATTCGTTAAAGCTTATGCAAACACTGCAATCGTGGGGTTTTACTATTTCGGTCGATGATTTTGGGGTGGGATATTCTAATATTGCACGCCTTGCCGACTACCCAATTAACAAACTCAAGTTAGATCGCTCATTAATAAGCCAAGTAACGAGCTCAAAGCGTCAAAAAAGTTTAGTTAAGGCAGTACATGCTATGTGTAAAGAGCTTGATATTAAGTGTGTAGCTGAGGGGGTAGAAACCCAAGAACAAGTAGCAATAATGGCGCAAATGGGGTGTAAAGAATTTCAGGGCTATTACTTTGCTAAACCAATGCCAGCCGAAAGATTTGCAGAACATGTTAGCCGCCATGGCTTAGTGTTTAACCCTGAAGAAGTGACAGCTCAACTTTAAATGTATTTAGTGGCCACTATATAGAACATGCTCACCTAAGAGCTATGCATGCTCTATAAAGCTAGCTTGGTTTTATTACCTAATTACAGAGTTGTTGGGCGTTTATAGTTATTTTGCACTGTTGCACAGCTCCCGATTTCCAATGCTGTATGTCTGATTGCGCAGTACAGCCTGCATCTTCAATTAAAGCAGTGTCAGCATCACATAAAAGTAATACGGCGTTATCATCTTGTACATCCACAATAAACGTGTACTCGTTAAAGGGCGTAAGTTTGCTTAAATCGTTATTAACGGCAGCTTTTAATAACTCATCAGTGGATGAATAGGGTGTTTCACTAAACTTTAAAGTGCCGTCTACAGCGGTAGCAATATCTTTTAATTGCGAGGCTAAATCGGCCATTATTTCTGGATTGTTATTTTTTGAAGTGTAACAACCGCTAAGTAATACAATTAAGCTTATGCAGAGTAAGTGTTTCATGCTATTTGCTCCATACCGTCATTGTGTTGTGCTCATCGTAGCCTGTGTCTAGGTTCCAGTTTTTAATTTCACTGTAATCAGTATCTAAAAATACGGCATTGGCAATAATGGTTATATAGTGCTGAATGTTACTAACGGCAAAGTCAAAAATATCGTTGTAATGCATTGGCTCGTGCGGTGTTTTTAGCTGTTCAATAAAAGTGGAGTCTACTTCGTTTGGGCGAGGATAAAACAAACCTAAATCAGCAGCAACATGGCGTGCACAGGCAAATAACCGATAGCTTTCTTCAGCATTATTTACTACAAACTGAAAACCGTTATGCCATGTATTAAAGTTAGGCGTGTGTTGTGCGGCGTAGTGTGGGTGAACTGTTAATAAAGCATGTTGCCAAATTTGTGCAATATCGGTATCAAAATTATCGTCTTTGTTAGTACAAGACCCAATATTTTGTTGTACGCGATCAGCGTAGCCTAACTCACCTAAATTTAAACGTTGCCAAATAAACGCATCTTGGTTCATTTCACAGGTACGGTGCGCAGTTTGGTTTTGCTCATATGGGCCAACTTTTAATTCAACAACTGGATGCACCGTTATATCTGCAGCAACATGGGCCATATAACCGCATAACCAAGCAAAGCACTTTTCAAATGCTTCATCTTCAAGTGTTTTACAGTATTCAATCATGGCTTTAAGTAAATCACCCGTGCGCTCGTAATGCATTAAATCGGCCCATGCATTTTGGCTAGGCTGCGCTACAGCTAAATAAGGGTAATCGGGGGCTACACAACCTAGTTCAAGGTATGCTTGACGTTTGCTTAAAATAAGTTTTGCCTTTTTAGGCATATCCATTTTAGTGAGTGACTTGGTTTGCGTTGCAATATTAACCGCAGTAATGTGCGCAAAAGCACCTGGCATTGTCATATCCCTATGATTTATAAATAGGGGTACAGATTAACATTGAGACAGCGTTAAATAAAGTTAACTAAATGCAAGTATAGGGTGGTTAAGGCTATTAAATTAATTGTTCAACTAATTGGCCGTTTTCGTATAATTTAGCAAATTGACGTTTGTGCTCTTCAAAAAGATAAGCTCTTAGTTGCTCTTGCCCGCTATGAATTTGAGTTATTTTTGCTGCAATCCCTAAGCTACTTTGCCTAACGGGTACTATATCCATTGATATACTTTCTTTGTTAGGCAAGTTAAAGCTCATGTGCTGTAATTTGTTTAAGCTTTTTCCATTTTTCAATGGTTTTAAAAATATGCCCGTACTGGAAATTGATTCAATATTAAAACCTTGGCTTTTAATATTTAGCTCACTCCAACGCCAACTTCGCTGAGTGCCCTTTGTATCAATTACCTCTGGTGCGCTCAAAGTGGGGTTAATTACACCTAACTCATCAATTTTTAATTGCAGGGGAAACCAAAGTTGGTAATTAGCAACTTCAGCAAGCAAAGTTAAATTTGCATGGGTAAAAAGGTGAGCAATACTCGCGGGTACAGAGCTTTTCATTGTAAGCATATGATTACGGGGAGAGCGCTGCTTTGTATTTGGTTTGAATAACTCAGCTAAAAAATTTACCTCTTCATTAGAAAAGTCCATATTCCACCTCAGTTACTAAAACAATGCACCACCGTAATTTAAACAATGGATTTGATCAATAAATGCTCGGTTTAAATTTGTTTAGTCAATATTTGCGAGAGTAGCTGGCAAACTAAACAATGTATTTAAATGCAGTGCTTAACCCTATCGCTTTTCAGAGACTTGAATTATTTAACATTTATAAAAATATATTTAGGCTCAAGTGGCTAGCTGTTAAACTGCAACACATTAGTTTTATAATTTATATTAGAGTTTACATTATGATATGTGCGTTTTTACGTAATCAACAGCCTAAATTACGAGTTATGTTAGTGGCGTTACTGGGTGCTGGTTTTTCAATAAATGCAGTGGCTCAAGAGCAAAACCAAACTTTAATTTTAGTGGGCTCAGAGCTTGCAACTTGTACTAGCGCAAAGCTTAATAACTGCGAAAAAGAGACTGTTGTTGAAGGTAAATTACATAATCTATATAGGGTTAATAACTCTCAAATAAAAAACATCACACAGCACTGGCCTAATAATAACGTTGAGGCAAAAACGGCTGTATTAAAAACACTTAAAACCTTGCTAGGTAAATCGTCAAATAGCGTATCTAAAACAGATTTATTATGGCTATGGCGCGATATAAATAACCAGCAATTAGAAAGCCTGACTCAGCAAGAATACAACTTTGTATTTGATATGCTAGAAGTGCCGCTACTTGATAAAAACGGTGAGCGCTTAAAAGAGCAAGTAAATACCGATTTTAATATTGAGGTCGCGACTAATAGTATTTTACAATTTGTGTCGGGCAGTTTAAAAGTTAATAACGCAAAACCCACCATGCTTGCTATTACGGCATCGAGCCGCGACCCTTATGAGTCGGCAGATGTAGCGCAGAGTCTTTTAGCACAATCAAATATAAGCACTCAATGGTTAGCACTAACGCCAGCACTTGCTAAAGCGATTACGAGTAACTCGTGCGATGAATTACCCGCTCTCAGAAATACATTAATGAATGTGTATAACCGGGAAGCAATTTATCCAGAGTACACAAAGGCCGAATACGCTTTATGCAAAAGTGGCACTAATGCACTTGTATCACTTATTAAAAATAGTACCGGTGTGATGTTTAATAGCGGTAATGCAGCATTAACTCACAAGGTATTATTTGATCAAAACAATAATCCATACCCGTGGACGCAAGCATTGCAAACTCGCCCAGTAATTGTAGGTGAAGGCGCGGGCGCAGCAATCCAAAGTAAAGTGACGGGTATGCTTACAAATACGACAAGCCTTGAGGCACTTCGTAAAGGTGAAAATAACACTAATGCTGGTGGACTTGGCAGCTTTAATTTTGGTGTTATAGATACTCAATTTAGCGAACAAAACCGCACGTTTAGACTCGCAGCTGCGCTAAATAATAGCGAAGCGAGTAATACTAAAACACAAATGCAGCATGGCTTTGGTATTGATGAAAATACAGCTTTGGTTGTTATTAAATCGCCAGAAGGTAGTTTAATAACCGTAATAGGCAAAAGTGGTGTAGTGCATTTAGCTAACCAAGGTAAAGCACCACCTGAGAGTAAGAGCTATAGCTACTCGTATTGGCCTACAAGCAGTGTAATTGAAATTACCAATAACACGTTTACTCTAAGCAAGCGCACAATAGATGAGGCGTTACCCGCTATAAAAATACCGCCACTGCCAGTGCAGCGTTTTGGCTCAATTTTAACAAATTCAAAACTGCGATCACTTACTCAAGCGATGTGCCTAAGCCAAGAGCAAAGTGCGGTAGCCCAACAAGATGAGTTTATAATTAGCCTTACTGCAACGAGTGACACGCAGTATCATCGCGTTAATGCAAAAGAGTTTGGTTGTGCGCTAAGCAATTTAGAGTTAGCTATAAAGTCGATTTAGTTACTAACCTGAGCCAAGGGTTTAAGTTTTTGGCTCTTCTCTATAAAATAGCCACCATAATGATTTAAAAGCCTAGCCAAGGCCTTACTAAAAGAGTTTTAAAATGAATAATGAAAATGACGTAATTGATACTTTAGCCGAACTAGAAAGCTTTTTAATAGATGTCGAAAACGGTGGTTTTGGACTTAAAGGTGTTGCCGGTGTTGGTATGGCTACTAATAACAAAGATGGCAGCCGTTTTGTTGCTGTGTTTGACGATAATCAAAAGCTACTTTTAGCACGCATGATTACAGAAGACGTATTCCAAACAGGCCAAGACATGGTACGTAATGGTGTAGGACGCAAGCACTAATACTGATACTAACTAGACTGAATAACTCTGCTGCAAAAGGAGTTATTCAATCTGTATTTATAAAATCAAAATATTGTAGTTTCAATTGGGATCAAAAGTCTATTTTCCAATCTAATTGGCACCATGGGTGCTCGTCATCAGCTAATATACTTTGCAATGTAGCAGCCGTATCATTTATTTTTTCAAATAAATCATGACTAAAATTAAAATCAGGGTTTGGCTCGCTGTACATTTCTTGAGTTTTAATTTTCTGCCATATACATCGACCAACCACATAACTAGTTGCATATTCTTGCCAGCTAACAAATAAGGTCTGTGCCAGTTTTCCAATATGCTTGAGGTAACACCATGCTTCTTCTTCAGTTAAAAAATTAATGGTAACACCACAACGACACAAAAAAGCATAGCGACCAATATCAAAAGCTCTAATACCACAACGAGCCAGTGAGATTTTATGTATTCCTGCCCAGTCAGACATAATACCTATAGGCGTATTTTGATAGGCGGTAAATTTATCTTCAATGTTGTATGTTGCTAATAAATCATTTCTGGTGAGTTCAGCCATGCAGCTCATAAAAACTTGGCTATTTGACGTGTTATAAAAAACATTTAAAGTTTCAATCAATTCTTCTTTTGTTGTAACGCCATAACCATTATCTAAAATACTTAAATTTCCTTTAGCAATAGCCTCGTCAGTATAGTTTTTATTATGATGTTTTAGGACATCCAATGAATAGCCATTTTGCATTGAAAGGTGCCCTGAGAGGCTAATAAGCCATAATTTTTGCTCTGAGCTTAAGTCCGTATCATCCTTAATTACACAAGGTACTTCACTTTGATTATGCATCTACAATCTCCTTTGTTGTTTGTAGTTTTAAGCATATATCGTTGTAATTAGCATGCATTGGTTGCCCAAGTTCAACGAGCTTTTCACAACACTCCACTGCAAATTCAAGTGAGTATATCCCAAGCCTCTGATCACCATATTTATCTGCAGCTAATAGTAATACGGGTATTGCTTCATTATATTGATCTAACGCCGCTAGCGATCGGCCTTTGTAATAGTAAGCTTGTGGTAAATTAGAAAACTCGCTAATTGCAATGTTTACAAGCTTAATACAGGTATCAAAATCATCTATATCAAAAGCTAAGTGAATAAACTTTAAGCTCCAACTTGGTTGGTGTGTGATTTTTGGCATAGCTTGTTTAATCGCATAAATAGCGGCTTGTTTTACTTGCTTCTTAACAGCTTCGTTTTCGATATTTACTAATTTAGCCATTAACGCATGTAGCATTGCCCAAGCATATTGCTGTTTATACTCTAAATCTGGATATAGGGCATAACCCATTGGTTTAGTGGGTTTTCCATCATGGTCAGTCGCTGGGAGATCTAATGTTTTGAGTTCTAATTGTGAGTATATATTCTCTTGTACAGAACCTAGTACACGAGGGGTTTTGTAAAACTTATTAGGAGATGGCTGTATTTTTTTAGCTATAGTTTCCATTATCAAATTAAAATCAATTGAGTCTGGGCAGTAGATAAATAAATCAACGAGTAGTGGCCAAGGATCTACCAGCTTTTGTAAATGAAGATTCATAAAGGCGATAAAAACGTCAAATGCTTCATCTAAGCGTTCTAGCTTAGCAAGGCATAAAGCTTGCAAATAATTACAATTAGCGTCAAAAACCAAAGAGTATGTTTGAGTCGTTATTAACGCATCTTGATAGCGACCATTTTCAAATTGCAACGTCGCTATTTTAAGCGCGTTACTTTCCTCATTTTTTTTAAGATCTTTTATGTAGTATCGACGAGCGATAATCAAAGCAGAGCGAAGGTCTATTTCCTCAGGACGAATATAAAAATAAGAGTTTAAAAATATATAAGCTTTTTCATAATCTTTAAGGTGCAAATAACACAGACCAATCTCTTTAGTCATCTTCATCGCATAAAAACTTTTTATAAGTTCTCGCTGCGCAAGATAAATAGTGAGTGCAATATCATAGTTTTCAAGCTTAAATTCTGCGTGTGCTTGTAAATCTCGCAGGTGTTCTATGCTTGCATCGGTAGGTGGCGGTAACGAGCCAACTAACTTACTGATTTCTGTGTATGCATCCAATGTCCATAAATAGTTAGCCACATAAAGATAAAGTGACTCGTCATTATAAAATACCAAATTGACTCGCTGCATTAATATCATTAGCTGCTTTGCTGTCAGCTTAGAATATATACATTGTTCTTCTATTAAGTTACGTAACTGAAGATGCTGATGCAGTTGTTCAAAGCTAATATCCTCATCAATATTTGATGGTGAATTTATGCGCAGTGGTAGGCTCTGGATATAATGGTGCAGTGCAATAGCAAGTTCACGGTAGTGATTATTTTTACTAGTGACGAGTTCGCTAGAGATTTTTATACTCTCATCTAAAAACTTAAATACCGTGGCAGATAAAAAGTAATGCTCTGACAAGAAATCAATTAAAGTGAATAAGACTTGCTGACTTTGATCAACATCCCAAAATAATGGGGCTGAAAATAATAATTTCCATTGTTCAACATCGCTACGAGATGACACATTACAATATAATTCATTGAGCGCTATTTGCAGCTCTGCAATAGAGCGAACACAATTGAGTTCAATTGGTTGAGGCTTAACAATTTCAACTTCTGTAGATGCAGAGGAGGGCGCTTCTTCATCAAAAAATGACTCGTTAGTAACCCCTTGTTTTTCGTACTCGTCTTCAAATACTTGATTGGGTGCTTTGTCTTCATTTTGAGTAGGTTGTTTAGCCTCTTTAATGGCTAACTCGTATGCTTTGCGTAAATCTTTAAATTCTTGAGGGAACTCAGCTGGCGATGTTTTTTTTAGCAGCTCTGTATAAGCGAGTTTAATAAGGCGTTTATCTGTTGTGGCTTCAATGCCTAATATTTTCCAATGGTTCATTACTTCACTCTTTATTTAATGCATGTAATTTTTTAACTGAAACTATTTTTTATTAGTTAACTTTAATAACTAACTTTAATAGCTAATTTTAATAACTAAGATAGCGCTTTATATTTTCGATCATACGTTCTATTTTGTGGTTATCGTGTGTTTCCAATACTTCCATAAATTGGCCAATCGCCTCGCCAATTTCACGCCTTTTATCTCCTAGGTTTTCTTGAAACAAGCGCTCTAATTTTGCTTTAAATGCAGTATTTACCAGTTTATCTTTAGGCAAAACCTTAAGTGCGTTAAGTCGTGCAAAACGTTCACGCAATTCACTTTCGCTCAGGCTTTCTTCATTTTCACCTACATAAGTACGGTATTTTTTGCCACTTGCAACATTAGTCACTTCAACCTCAAGTACACCATTCAGGTCGTAGGTATAAGTTAAATATAACTCTTGTACTATATTTAACTGCTCAAGCTCTATTTCTAAATCACCTAAAAAAACATTATCTTTAGGGAGGTAATGTTCACCTTGGTAAATTTTAATTAGGACTTTTTCTTGTTCTGGGTGAGCTGAATAAACAGAACGAGTTTCGCTTACGGGAATAGTTGCGTTACGCTCTATAATAGGTAAAAACTCAGACTGACCATGTTTATTATTTACCTCAACTCCTAAAGTGAATGGGCAAACATCAGTCATTATTACATCTTTTAATTCTTTATCACGTGCGCTCATACCTGCCTGAATTGCAGCACCGGTGGCAATAGCATGGTCAGGGTTATATTGGGTTTGTGGTATACGTGAAAATACACGACTAATTTGCTGCTGAAAAATAGGCATACGTGTAGCGCCACCAACAAGAATAAGCCCATCAACGTCTTCAAGTGTTAAATCGGCGTCAGACATAGCACGGTTAATAGGAAACTTAATACGTTCTATTAACTCGCTACACAATGTACGGTAATCTTCGAGCGTGAGAGTATATGGGTATGTTTTTTCTTTATATTCAAAGTTAAAACTCGCTACTGGCTCGTTAGTTAATTGGCACTTTAAGCGCTCACACAAAGACCAAATATTACGATTTTCACTATCTGAGAAAAAACCTCTGTATAAATCATTTTTCTTATAAAGGTCTTCTTCAATTACGTTAGTAAAGTCGTTACCGCCTAGGTAGTTATCACCTGCTGAGGCGTGTATTTCAAAAATATCGTTAAACACCTCAATAACCGACACATCAAATGTACCGCCACCAAGGTCCAGTACTAAGTAAGTTTGCTCACAGTCTTTATTATCGAGCCCATAAGCGAGTGCTGCGGCGGTGGGTTCGTTAAGTAATCGCTCAACTTTTAAACCTGCAAGCAAAGCGGCTTGTTGCGTTGCTTGGCGTTGTTTATTATTAAAATAGGCAGGTACCGAAATAACAGCCTCAGTGATTGGCTCTTGCAAATAATGTTCGGCTTGCTCTTTTAGGCTTTTTAATAAAATGGCAGATAATTCCGTTGCGCTATAATTTTGTTCGCCCAATGAAAAGGTTTTATCAGTGCCCATAAAACGTTTAAATTCTGAAATGGTATGTGCAGGGTGTGTTGCTAATCGATCCCTAGCGGCTTGGCCTACAAGAATATAATTGTCTTCCGACAAGCCAACAATTGAATGGACGAGCACATTGCCCTCCATATCTGGAATTAGCTTAACGGCGTTATCTTGCCAAATTCCAACTACGCTATGAGTTGTACCGAGATCTATCCCTATCTTCATTTTATTTCCCTTACAGAATGACTTAAATCATCGCTATGCTAAGTTACTTAATACAGAACCTTAAATTCAACTTAGTTTCGCACCGATATCATTGTACAGTTTAATTAAAAACCTATTATTAATATTTGATTGAAAATTATACGCTTAACTTTATTTTATTAAAATAGATAACGTTTTTGGTGAGAGTAAGAGGTCTTTAAAACAAGACACAGTGGTGCAGTGTAAACAGGTTGGTATTAAGATTAATAATAAAAAAATATGAAGTAGATATACAGTATTATCGAATTGCTGGAAGTAAAGTTTACTGATGGTTAGGTTTTGATTAACGAGGGTTGTTGTTTAAAAAGGAGTTAATTGGTCGGTATGGAGAGATTCGAACTCTCGACCCCTGCCACCCCATAAAAATCACCTGTGCTTTATCGTGTACAAAAGTGGCTAAAAGTGTTCTACAGTGAAGTATTCAAAGTAATTGTAAGTTATTGCTATTGAAAGGATTAAGCTTTTAAATTATACCTAGTGAACAAACGTGAAGTTTAGTGAGCTCAAATCAGCTCGTGCGATAACTGTGCGACAAAAGTTTTGACTTAACTCTAGGTGTGCGAAAAATGGCGTCAATCAAAGTAAAATTAACTGAATCTATACTCAAAAATATCCCTTTGGAAATTACCAAAATCAATGACACTGAGATCTCCGGTTTTTATTTAAATATTGGTAAGCCAAGTAAAGAAGGAAAGCGCTCACAGGTATATTATCTGTATTACCGCCTAGGAGGCCGAGGTTCGAAAGAAAGAAGGTTAGCCTTAGGCAACTCATCTGTAATAACAGTGAGTGAAGCTAGACAGCTTGCTAAGCAGTATATTGGTGATGTGTCGCGCGGTATTGATGTTTTTTTACAAAAAAAGAAAGCAGCGCTGATTGAAAAGCAAGAAAGCACCTCGCCTACAATCGCTGTGCTTGCAAATGAGTTTATTGAAAGAGACATTAAAGCCAACCGAAAAGGTGTAGACCCAGTAATTAGAATGTTCGAAAAAGACATTCTGCCATTTATTGGCAATTATAAACTTAAAGAAATAACCCGCCGTGAAATTTTTAAAAAAGTGCTTGATCCAATAACTGATAGAGACTCTAAAACGCAGGCTAATAAAACGCTATCCATCCTTAAGCAAATGTTTAATTTTGGTGTTGAGCGAGATTTAATACAAGGTAACCCAATAAGCACAGTTAAAAAGAAGAGCGTGGGTGGCCTCGAAAAATCTCGAACCAGAGCGCTAGAGTTTGACGAAGTGATTCAAGTTTTTGAACGCTTACCAAAGCTAGGTGTTAGCCAACAAGTTATTTACGCATTGAAATGTATTACTTTAACAGGTTGTCGGCCAATAGAAGTTACAGGCGCACAGTGGCAAGAATTTGATTTTGACAAAATGATATGGACAATCCCAGCCGAGCGCGTAAAACAAAACAAAGATGGCGAAAGAACCCATAAAGTACCGATTACTCAAAATATGGTTATTTTGCTTGATGAGTTACGGGCAGCATTTGGCTATCTCAATTCTAAATATGTATTTCCTAGTACAACAACTAACAAATCAGGCCCAGGTGAGCAGCCTATTGATAGGCATTCATTATCGCGCTCTATAAGTCGTAAACTAGAGCAATTAGGAGTACCAAAATTTGTACCTCACGATTTACGCAGAACAGTCGCGACTCGTTTAGGCGATACTGATATTGGAACAGACCCAATTGTGATTGAAAAAATACTAAATCATCAATTACAGGGAGTTCAGAGGGTTTATAATATGCAGGAGTACATGGTAGCTAGAAGAAAAGCTTTGGAGGAGTGGGGGAGGAAAATTATTGAGTAAATATAAAGTTAGATTATAGGCATGTCCCATTTTTATAAAATTTAATTATAACAGCTAGTTATAATTAAGAAGTTAATTTAAGAATTTGGTGGACTTAGATAAATTATTAGAGTCTAATCTTGAAAAGATAATGCTTACGGTTGAGCTAATCGTAAGCTATATGACCCTTAGAAACTGCTTCCACATAAAGCAGCAATAAGCCAACATTATGATTCATATAAGTCGTAGAGCTTTTTATATCACATACTGTGAAATAATAAGTTCGGGTAGTTTATTGTGTTGATATAGATTTTTTAATACCCATATCATTATATTAAAAGGAATTTAGGTTCGAATAGATGAAAAAGATATATCAAATAAACTCCAGAAAACAGAATGCTATGCATTTCAAAGAACAGGTGAGGTTATCCCCATCTCGCGATCATCAACGTTCTGAAAGAAAGAAAAATTTTAAGCTTGGGGGAAGTGAGATTATTAATGCTCCTGAGAGTTTGGATCTTATTCAAGGTTCAGAAATTTTATGTCATAGTTTCTTTGATAATTTACGTGAAAGTTTATTGTTAGATCCCGCATGTATTTATTTATCTTTTAAAAATACAAAGGTAATAAAGGCTACTGCGATTTTAGTTGTTTATTCGATAATAGATCAAGCTAGAGAAATCAATAATGCAAGGACTAAAATTAGTATTATTTGGTCAAAGAAAGCTCAGCGTGTTAATAAAACTATTATTGAAACAGGTGTGTTTTTGCGTTCAAAAGAACGAGAGAAAATGATAGATAGTGCTCCAAGTTTACCTATTATAATGGGCGATAATTCTAGAGCAAGTGAGCTGAGTGATCGAATCGTCGATTATATCTTAGATGATGATCATTATAAGGGGGCTTCAGCAGAGAAAGAGCAAGAAATAAGTTCGGCTATCCAAGAAACAGTCGAGAATGTTGGTAGGCATGCTTACCCTGACACAGAAAATCATGAAGATAAAAAATGGTGGTTTACTTGTGATAGAATTGGGGAAAACTTATTTATTGTTATTTACGATGCAGGTATTGGTATTCCTAGTTCATTATCAGAGAATAATGCGGTAATGTTAGCTCGAGTTAACCAACTCTATCCGAGCGAATACTCTGGGTGTACAAAGGAATCGATTGAGAGTGATTCTAAAGCAGATAAACTAAAAGCGATTATAAATATCAAGTTTCTAAGGAAAGCTTTAAGTGATGAGCAATTGATAAGAGCAGCCATGCATGTAGATATTACTTCTACAGATCTAGATCAGCATGGACAGGGTAGTAAAAGCATTAAGGGGCTAATCACTAAAAATGAAAATAGCTTCTTACTTATGCTAAGTAATTATGGTTTCTATCGCTACAGCGAGAGTGAAGAAGATAATGAAAACAGTGTTTCTCATTCGGAATTTAAGATCCCTGGGACACTTATTCAATGGAGCCTTTAATATGTCAGAGAAATTAATAACGTTAATTAATGACTTTCACCCAAAACCCTATGGTCGTTACAACAAAGATTGTCCTACTTGTCCAGAAACTTCTGGCGAAGCATTCCGGACAAAAATCTTAGCTAAAGATCTTCGTGCTTTTGATAAAGTAATAGTCGATTTGTCTGGACGGAATAGGTATGGACGCTCTTTCCTTGATGAGGCTTTTGGTGGTTTAATCCGTAAGGATGGTTTTACTAAATTAGATTTAGATAATAAGTTAATTTATAAACATGATAATTTAGAGTCAATATTGATAATAATTGAAGACCGTATTAAAAAAGCAGAACAGTTTCGTATTTCAGGAAAAGAGTTGGACTGAGTTATATGTTTTTCGCAATAGGCTGGCTGTTAATATTACTCATTCACCTCAATACACTAAGGCGAGGTTCGTTAGCTAGTACCAAAAATACCTTAATTGATGAAATATACACTTTGCTAGGTTTATGTACCAAGCCTGATGATGTCTCTCTCTCGTTTGGCTTGTTTTCTAAGCCTTATAAAATTAATGAGCAAAAAGTTGAGCACAGAATAATACGGATTGAGAGTAAAATTAATGAGTTGAATTCGATTTGTAACAGCGTCATTGTAAGGTTATCAGATGAACCAATACGCCTACTTATTGCAATTGATATTGAGGAAGAGGAAAATAGAGAAACAAGGATAACAGCCATATGCTATGATGCAGTAGAGTTTATCGACTCTGAATACCACAGATGTGTAGAAGCTCGTTCATCATTTTTCTATTTAAATAGATATGAAATTGGAGGAATGGTTTTTTCATCAGCTTCTTTGTATTTTTTATTTAAGATCGTAACATTCTTATTTACAAATGATATTTAATACAAATATATAAAGATCACTATTCTAGAGTCGAGCGAATTAACTCAGCTTATAAGTTTTTAATTAAGACGTTATTAATTAAATGATGTCATAATGAAAATTCATTTTTAAACAACAGCTTCCAAAGATTATCTTAAATATACCTCAGTAACTTCAGCCCTAAAATGCCCCATTTCTTGCGAAACGGTTTCTAATGCTATTTGATATGGATATTGGTTGAGTATCAGCTCTAATAGCCTTTCTTGTGCGTAGCTATGCCTTAGGCCATGTGCGCCATTGGAAAAAGAGAGAGTACGATTTGATGCTTTATTAAATGAATCCGACCACTTTTTACCACCTCCAATATCGTAGCGCTGTAAGTAGTTTATTTTTCTATCAACAACAGTGGCAGGTTGTTTAAGTTTACGAAGTTCTAATTTAGCTGATAAATCGTGAGGTATTAGGACTTCGCGTGTTAAGCCTCCTTTGCCTGTCACTGTATATAGTACACCGTTTCTACCAGACCACTTTGAATCAAAAGCTGGCCGTTTATCTGCTTTGCGTTCTTCAACTTTGGCTATGGCCAATAATTCATGCGCACGAAGCCCCGAAGAGAGTGCTATTTGTGTTGATAATGAATATTTAGATGTTTGGTGCTTACATATTATTTGTGCTTGCTCTGTGGTGTAGGCGCGTGATTTAAGAATTTGCTGATTAATTGATTTAATAACGGGGAGGGTTTGCTTATCTTTAAGTTTGCCGTTTAGCCTCATCATTGCTTGTATAGCTTGGCGCTCCATATCCAGTGACTTTTGACCCACTATTTCCTTACGGTAATCTAAATAATTGAGAGCTTGCTTGATGGTCATTGCCTGAATACCGTTTATGCCAATATCTTTAGCCCATGAAGCAACTGTGCTAAGTGATTGCTCGTAATTTCTGGCTGTACCAAGAGACTTTATAAGCTTACTTTTTGTAAGCCCTTTTATGACATTGTGTGCTTGAGTTTTTGGTTTCGCAAATTTAGCCATGTTTTTTAATCCATCTTTGAATTGTTGACCAATGAGCATTGATACCTTTACGCTTTAGCCAGCGCTGAAGCTCGACAATGTTTGACCCTTGCTTGTAAATTTCTATTAGCTCGAATTTATGTTTATCAAGCTTAGATGTTTTTTTACGGCTTCCTGCGATTAACTTACTTTCAAATTTTAGTTTTTGGACTTCGATTAGGGCATCGAATTTCATGGTATGACTCCAGTCGTATTAAGGTTGTAAGATTGACTGGCAATAAAGCTCAGCGGCACTTAAGCCTATTCGCCCCTGTTTTTCGCATATGCGAAAGGCTCGGACTGATCTCGCCTGATTATTAACCTCATTTCTACGTGTTGTCAGCAGCTGGAGTGCGCCGTTTTTGGTTGGTTACTACCTTTGAAAAGATAGTATTTACCTCGTTACTACGTGTTGAAGGCAGCAGAATAGCGCCTGTTTTTTTCTGGCTCGTTAGAGCTTCAGTAGCAATAAGATTACCACTTTAGAAATATTTTTCAATCTGCAAATAAAACCTGCGTATAAGAGTATGAATGTGTTGTCCCCCGCTATGTGTAAGCCGATTTTCGGCTTCGACATAGCGGGGGACAGGGGCGAAGCCCCAATGTTTAAAGAGAGGCTATTGCTCATGATGCCTCTATTAAAATTGGTTTTAAATTATTAAACAATCACATAAATTGGCAAAGTTATTACACCAAGGTTACTTGCATTGGTTGTTAAGCACTTTTACACTAATCATTTTCAGGCGTAATTAAATGACTAAATACGAGACTGATTCTATTGAAGCGCAATATCAACTAGGGTCTGAAAAACTAGTTTTAGCGAACAAGTTAGCGATTGTTGATGCAGCAGAGATGGATGATGTTGAGGCTATTCTTTTAGTTAAACTATATGAAAAAATATTTACAACGCCAGAGCCAGAAGATGACGTTTTTTCTTTTCAAAATGTTACTAATTGGCATAGACAATGGCTAGGTAATGTATACGAGTGGGCAGGTAAAATAAGAAGCGTTGATATGGGCAAAGGTGGATTTCAGTTTATGTAACCTCTGCAAATTGAAAGGCATATTAGTGTATTTGAAGATGAGTATTTATCTCGATTTAATAACTTACCAGAAATGACCGATGAAGAGCTTGTATCATTTTTAGCTCAGAGCCATGTTGAGTTTATTCTAATTCATCCATTTCGTGAGGGTAACGGCAGGGTAAGCCGGCTGTTAATGGATTTTTTGTGTAGCAAAGCTGGAAAAGGAACGCTTGATTATAGCTTATGGGATGAGTATAAAGATTTTTACATTAAGTCAATTCAAGCGGGTGTAAACAGAGATTACCAACACATTGAAAAGCTCGTGAGAGGTATAATTAAATAGCGAGTGAAAGAGACTCATATTTAAGTTTATTTGCTTTTAACCTTTTTTCTATTGTTTTTACTGTTGCGCCAGTTTCAATGGCAGTTGAACTAGCAACAGATCTCAAAATCATACTTTTTGTGATTTTTTTCTTATCTTTACTCATTATTACCACCTCGAATAAATCGTCTACATTTAATTCTACACCTAGAGCCTTATGTTATCAATTAACGTTATAAGTTTTATGATTAAGAATTATAGCGGCTAAATTATCTTCTTCGCAGTAAAAAAAAGCTGTTGGTACTTCTAATACTTTAGCTAACGCGCGCACTGTTTGAAAGTCGGGTGAGTGTACGCCTTTTTCGTATTGATTCATTCTAGGCGACGCCGCGAACTGATCCATACCTGCCAGTATTCCTAGTTTTTTTTGCGAAAGTCCTTTTGCTAGTCTTGCCTCTTTTAGCCGTTTTGGAAACGGTGAACCATCATTCGTTTTCATTATATTTAATTCTTAACTTGAAAACTAAGAGTTTCTTAGCTTTAATGTGTTCACGATACTAAGGAATACTTAGATAGAAGCGAGTGAAGCAAATGTTGTGGAAAGCAGTTAAGTTTTTAGGAGCCGTTACGGTTGATATTTTGCTGGATGTTGATGATAAGTCTGAGCAAGATAAGTTCATTGATGAGTACAATGATGGAACTGGAAATGTAGATCATTGTGGTGATAGCTACACAGAGCAAGAAGCGCGAGACGCGCATAGCCGTGGTGAGTTCTACAAATAGTTTTGACAGTTGTTCTGTTAGGTGCAATTGTTAGGTGGGTTTTTACACAAAATACAGGCTACGCAGTTGAAAAGCTGCGTAGTTTTTTATGATTAATTTTAACGTTTATGCATTTTTACCAGCGATTGATTTTTTGTTTATCAGGCTGCAAGGCCAAGATAATAGTCGGGATAGGTTATTATCAATCAGGGATAACTTAAGTAAGCTTAATGAAGCACAAGTACTTAGTGAGCTACTTACCTTAGACTTCATGTTTTACGATTATAGTAACGAGCAATCAGAGGTTTGGGATATACAACTAGAGTCTTTTTCATCGTTTTATAATCGTTCAGAAAAAGTGAAGAAGTTTGATAATTACTACCCTGAGGCACATGTTCAATCAGTGTTTAAGTGGATGCTTATGCTTTGTGATGATTGCAGTGATAGTTTGAAAATCCAGCGCTCGGTAATTCATTAGCTGAGCCTTAAAGCAATTTTATTCCTCAAGTTCACTTGATTTATCACTATATCTCATTTAAATTCATCTTAAGCATACTTATTGTGCTTACTTATAATGCAAAGAGATAAAAAGATTTACCACAGAACATAGTAAAGTTAATAAAAAACAGGCGCCCAATGTTCGGGGCTGCTTTCAATACGTAGAAAAGAGGTTACTAGGGTACGCATATATTAATTATATGCACTAGCAAGTCCACGGCTCACAGGGCTACGTGGCATCTCTTTGCTCTAATTTACGTATTGGAGAGCGAATATGCAGTCATCAGAGATCTTATCAGTAAAAGAGCTGTCAGAGCTTTTACACCTATCTACAGGCACAATTAATAATCGTCTGAGCGCCCAGCGCAAGGCTATTGAGTCTGGAAAAGATGCCAACCTTTATCAAGTTCAACGTTTAGCACCACCTTCTATTAAATTGGGTCGAGTTCGCCTATTTAAACGCGAAACAGTTGAGCAATGGCTAGCTCGTTTTGAAGGAGTGAAGGTGTAAGGAAGGCGAAAGGGGCTGCTTGACCGGCGACACCCCAAACGCACTTTGCATCTTCATATTATATGCTTGCCTTTAAAACAAGGCCACAATTTGAGTGGCCAGAATATCCTATTGCCTATCCGAGTCAGTTTTATTCACTAATTGAATTAACGACACCTAAATATGTTCGAGGGTTACTAAGTAAATGCCATAAGTCTAAAAAATTTATTCATTTACTTGGGAACAGTAAATCAAAAAGCTTAACCGATTTTCGAATTTTTAGACGTGACACTAGTAAGTTTGTTCGAGGAGTATTATATAGTACAAGTGAATCAGTAGACTGCTATTACACTCCAAACGAATTTTTTAGTTGGCCTAGGGAGAGCAACCTAGCTCTACTATCAGCGAATTGGATTGAAATTGATCTTAATGATAAATGTGATCCATTTGATGTTAGAAGGACAGAGGCTAAAATTGTTCCTGAAGTATTCAATAGGTTAAAACTGAGCAAGCTACCACCACCAACAGGCTATGTCCTTTCTGGCTCAGGTGGAATACATCTTTATTGGATCTACAATCCTGTAGATGCAGTCGCAATTAACAAGTTGATATGGCAACAAATTACTAAAAGTCTAATTGAGAGTTTTGGAAAGTCAGATAGTTTTTGGCATGTAGATCTTATGGCTACAAAAAGAATTAGCGGTTTTTTGCGTGTCCCAGGGTCTGTTCACAGTAGAACAGGATTGCATGCCAGGTATTTTGGCTCTGGTACTAAATATACATTTGATGAACTGTTGATGTGTTTAGATCTATGTCATTTACGTAAGAATATAGAGAAATCGCAGCTAGAATTCCAAACTAGTTTAGCTTCAAGCCCCAGAAATAAGATAGCAAAGCAACCAAAGCAACCAGATCACCAACGCTACGGTCATAGCATTAAAGAATGGTGGCTAAAATGTATTAACAGTATTCAAAACCATTTTTATAAGAAGGGTGGGGTGCCGAAGGGTAAGCGAGATAAAACAGCGTTTATCCTGTTTGTTGCGTTTCAACACCTGAATAAAAACACCGCATTTGAAAAGCTAACAAAAATAAATGATGAGCTAATTGGTTTATCATTAGAAGAGCTTGTTAGTTTAACTAGAACAGCAAAAACAACACACTATAAGTACAGAAAAGAGACTCTAGCTGATTACCTGGAAGACTTGTTCGGCTTTTGCCCTGAATATTTAAATATTAAGTCAAAAGTGAAGTTATCAAGCGATGAAATTAAGGAGAGGCAGAAAAAAGCAGCTACAGACACTGCGATTAAAAAGCGAAGTAATTCGCAGCAGCTTGTTAAAAAAGCTGTTAAAAAAATAACCAAAGAAACGGGCAACAGACCAACTCAACAGGCTGTTGCACTTTTTACCAATCTTAGTTTAAGAACAGTTAAAAGATATTGGATAACATAATGTGACAGGGCACTTAGATTGAAATTAAACAGCAAAATATGCAACAGAGGCAATACAGCTTAGAACTTTCTGGACTAGTTTCCCCGACCGCTTTGTGCCAACTAGCAGACATTGAAGATTCTTAATGTGTGACCCATACGCTTCTAGACAATGCCCGCATCCAAGCTAAGCTCGAAGTAGAGCAAGAACAAGCAGAAATTGAAGCTGAAAAAATACTAATATCGGAGACTAAAAAAGATTTAAACGAGTGCTATCAAAAGGAAAAAAGAAAATCGGATGAAATTGGAAATACACTGACTGAAAACAACGAATTAATACAGCACTATAAACGAGAAATGAAAATCGAAAAATCGAAAAACAGAAGGCAAAAAATCACGGTAACGCTCTTAGTCGAAAAAACAGTTTGATAAATAAATTAAAGACCAATGCTGAATACTTAAGTTCATTCATCGAAGAGAGCTATGAAACATAAAAGCTCTCTTCGAATTCAACCTTTACCTCCAACAGAAATACTAGTAATTCCCTTTTTTCCTAGGTTGCCCCTTAAACCCTTACCTATTCTGATGCTCTTTCTAAATCTCATGTAGCTGTCCCTGCATTAATTAATGTTTACTATATCTTCATTTAACAAAGCTCAAAGTATCAGAGCAACAAAAGAAAACTTAATAAGGTTCATAATGGATGTTAGAAATAGTGTTACATAGCAGTTGAACTTTCATGTATTTTAAAGCCTTGTTTTACAAGGCTCTATTTTTTAATTAATTATTTTGTATAAGTACATATATATGAACCAGGAGCTTTACCGCCTACACAAGAAACTCGTCCTGCAGAAGAAGGTGATTTAGCAGAGGTACTGTAAAATTGGGCTCCAGAACGCACGGCTGCATCATAAAAATTTGAGAAAGTTGATAAACCACCTTTTTTAAAGGTATATGTACGTGGTGATGTTACAGGAAGTGTAGGTTCAACTTTGTTTCCGTCAACATCTCTACCATGTTCAAAATCCCATATAAGCTCATCACCAATAATTCCAAATAACGAATATATTGCAATGCTTTTGTCATCAAAAGCAACCTGCATAAAGACTTTTTCAATTTCAGCAACGCCAGAAACTTTTGCCGCTGCGATTGTAAAGTTCGATATATCCTGATCTAGGGTTGTATGTTCATTATAATAAGATGAAACTTCATATTGTTTTGCACCAAATCCAACTAAGTCCCAAGCGCTACCTGCAATCTTTTTAGGCACAATAGTTGCGCTTACTCCAGCTAAGCTTGCAACAACAGCACTTTTTGCATCAGATATATTATGAAAAGTATTTAAAACGTCCTGCTCTACACCATAGCTATCTACAGTCCAACTATATATAGGTATTCTTACATCTTGAATATGACCACCACGACCATCAGGTTCATTATCTCCTTTTAATATCCTGTACCCTGTAATGGTCTTAGAAACATTGAATTTCTCAATAATTGATTTATCTAGATTCATTACATAAACATCGCGAGGGCGATCTACCTTCGCTTTTAATCTTGCTGTATTTTTGAACTGTTCGAAAGAAAAACATGTTGAGCATTCAGTGTAAAGTGGAGTTTCCGAGGCTAAACTTGAGAAAGAAACTAGCCCAATTAAAGATGTTAAAAGTAAATTTTTTACCATAATCATTCCATAATTAAATAAACGTAAAAGAAACATTATTCTAACTTCTTTTTTATTACTTTTAAAGCATTAACAACTACAAAAGCATTACCCATTAAGAGTTAATGTATGGGGGATGGGTAACTAACCCACTATATCGCGGCTTTTAATTTTAACTAGGCGAAGCCGTAGCGAGGAACGAGCGCGACTTTACAGAGTTAAGTGCAAAATAGTCCTTAAAAAACGCGTTCACCAATCTTCCAGCTAAAAAAAGCTAATCGTGCCTTGATAAACTTCTCTTTATGGAGCTTAGAGGCTCGATAAGGAAATTTCATAGGCACAGGTAAATTGCATCACTTTTCATACAAAGTCGCTTAGAATCACTCTGAGGAGTGAAGTGTCGTGATTTTTTGGGGTATGCCGTAGCTAGGGGAAAGGCCGACAGGAGTATAAACTGAAGAGTGGCTTTAATGCTTAAAGTTTTGTAACTTATTCACAGGCTAACGCCTTTTTAATAACTCTTGTTTTTAGCACCGCTGTAGCCACCTAAAACTGTAGTCAATAAAAGGGAATAAGATGTTTTTTTTATAGCCAATTATTAAGTAGATGCCTCAATCGTCTTGACTAAATAAATATAGTCCACCCTCCGCCTCGAACAACTTAATATAACTAGCGCCTCAATACCTGGCTATCACTCATCCCCGAACCGCTTTGTAGCGTGCTAAGCTTAAAGATCAATAAAAAACTGGAGTACACTAAACTCGCCAATTAAAATCGTTTTTCTTGTAATTGATATATTTTCCTCATTATATCGGTTTGTGGGGGTAACAATTTGACGGTACGCGAGCCGCGCAAATGTCTGCTCGTACCACGTTTACTTGTATATGTGAGCAAACACCAATATGACTAATTAACTATTTTTAGCCAATCACAATGACCGCTATTCGCTCATACCCGAATTCTTTTGTAGCAAGCTAAGCTTAAAACTCCATAAACACCGGAGTACAACTAATGCACCAGCTAACTATATATCAGCCTAAAGAGCCTTGGAATAAAAATAAGCTTGTAGGACAAAAGTTACCTCTAAAATTACAGCAAATATGGGCTATCGAATACGACTGGAACTTTTTCATAAAATAAGAGATCTAGCACTATTTAACCTAGCCATAGATAGCAAACTAAGAGGGTGTGATTTAGTTTCACTAAAAGTTAATGACATCGCACATGGGAAAACAATCCAATCACGGGCAATAGTCGTTCAAAAAAAGACTGGTATGCCTGTTCAATTTGAAATTACTGGAAATACAAGGAAATCAATTGTGGCGCTCATAGAGCAATTCACTCTCAATTCTTATGATTACTTGTTTAAGTCACGAATTCATTCCTCTGAACACCTTTCAACCCGTCAATATGGACGTATAGTTGACTCTTGGGTCACCTCAATTGGGTTAGATAAGACTCAATATGGCACTCATTCAATGAGACGTACCAAACCATCACTAATTTACAAAAAAAACTAAAAATTTAAGAGCCTGTCAGCTTCTACTTGGCCATAGAAAGCTAGAGAGCACTGTCAGGTACTTGGGAATAGATGTTGATGATGCGTTAGAAGTATCAGAACAGATCGATGCTTAAATTTGAACCTAAGCCAGACTCGAAGTTAGAGTCTGGCACGTGCCAATAAACCTATTTCAGTTAAATTTCTTTAAAAGCATAAATGACCTAAGGGCATTTAAATAATGCAAAATATCAGACTCTTAACTATTGAAATAATGCTTCAGAGTTCCATACAATTTATTTATGTCTATCGGCTTTGCAATATGTGCGGTAAACCCCTTACGATAGTAGTTTTCTACATCTGTTTCCATAACATTTGCTGTAAGTGCCATTACAGTAAGGCTCGGATCTAAAGATTGTATTTGTTGTTGGGCCTCAATACCATCCATTATAGGCATGTGTATATCCATTAATACTAAGTCGAATTTGTTGCATTGGACCGCTTCGACAGCCAGTAGACCATTTTCAACAATTGTAACGTTTGCATTAGTTCGTTTAAGCATTGCCTCTATTAGCACTTTATTAATGTTATTATCTTCTGCAACTAATATTTTTTTACCTTCTAAGTTAGGGGCGGATAATGCTTTTTTTGCCTTATTAACAGGTGCAAAATCAACTTGTTCTAAAGGCAGAATAAGGCTTATCGTTGTGCCTCGTCCTAATGCACTTTGAATATCCATTTTACCCCCCATCACTTCAATTAAGCTGATTGTGATGGACATACCTAGCCCAGTTCCACCGTACTTTCTCGTTGTAGAGGTATCAGCTTGAGTAAAGCGCTCAAAAATATGCTCAACAGCCTCTTTACTCATACCGATACCGGAGTCGATAATTTCAATCTTAATAGCTTGTTTATCTTGATAGAGTTGGCTGCTGACGTTTATTTGAACACTTCCTTTTTCTGTGAACTTGACTGCATTTGTCGCTAAATTTAATATAATCTGCTTAACCCTAACTAAGTCACCTATCCAGTATTCGTTGTAGCTTTTCCCCTTATTAACGAGAAACTGAATTCGCTTTCCACTAACTAAAGAGTCTAGATCATACTTTACTGACTCCAGTACTTCGGTTAATGAAAACTGGACACTTTCAATTTGCAATTTATTCGACTCTATTTTCGAATAATCTAAAATATCGTTTATTATGATTAAGAGACTATGGGCTGAGAAGGATGCATTTTTAAGCACTGTACTCAATTCGGTAGATAAGTTAGTGTTTTTTAGTAATTGTAGACCGCCCAGAATCGCATTCATTGGCGTGCGTATTTCATGACTCATATTGGCCAAAAAGTCACTTTTTGCCTTTACAGCATTTTCAGCGGCTAATTTTGCTTCTGACAAAACGCGTAATGCATCAGCTCGCTCTGTAACATCGTAGTTTACGCCTACCACCTTAATTGCTTCGCCGTGTGAATCTCTTAATATTTCGGCGCTTGCTTTCATCGTTCTTATGTTGCCATCCGGATGAACAACACGAAATTCAGGATCATATGAACCATTGCCACTAATAGCTTCTTCTAACTGGTTTTTAATGTTTTCAATGTCGTCAGGATGCACAATATTTATCCATGCATCATACGCCCCAGAAAACTGAGATTCTGTAATGCCATGTAATTTGTACATCCAGTTATCCCACATTAGCACTCCTGTTTTTAAATCCCACTCCCAAACACCAATTCCTGCTGAATCATTAGCTAACTGCATACGTAGTGCAAATAGATCGGCTTTGTCCTTAGCTAGTTGTAGTTGTTGCTCACTATTTTTTTGATATGAAACATCTTGTACAACAGACCAAATGAATACTTGTCCTTTACTGTCTGTAATTTTTATACCCGAAAGTAGTACAGGATATACTTCACCATTTTTGTGAATGTACTCTTTTTGATATGGGCCGTAATAACCGTACTCAGAGAGAGAGTCCAATTGCTCTTGCTCCTGCTCTGCGTATTTTTTCGGGGTGAGTTGCCAATAATCCATTTGGTTAAGTTCTTCGGCACTATACCCAGTAATTTTTTCGAATTCTTGGTTGGTAAATTCAAATTTACCATTAGTTATTGCGTTTATTACGATACCTATAGGTGCTAAATCTACAAATTTTTCAAATTTCTCTTTTTCACCTAAATAAGCTTTTTCAAAACGTTTTCTTTCTGAATACTCGGTGCTCAGCTTTTCTTGAGTTTTTGCTAGGTCTGATATATCTCGACCAACAGCCAAGATTAACTGACTGTCACCAATAGATAAGGAGGTTAACGACACCAAGCAAGGGAAAGTAGTTCCATCTAAGCGAGAGTGTGTCCACTGGAAGATTTGTGAGCCATATACAACAGTATTTTCTATATACTCTTTAGCCATTTCTTTAGAGAGTCTGCCGCAGGGTTGGTACTTAGGTGATAAATCAGAAGGGCTAAGGTTAAGGAAGTTAGCATTGCTTTGTACGCTGTGCATATCAATAGCGGATTGATTACACTCTATAAACTTGCTAGAGGTTAAATCAATAATTGAAAGTGCATCTGCTGAAACATCAAAGATTTTTTTATATTTATCTCTTTCTTTAGATAGTTCAACAATAGTTTGTTTTAGCTTTCTGTTTTCTGATTCTAAATTTTTTATATTACCAGGCACATTCATTCCCAATACTTTTGTATAAGCACATGTAAAACAGTATAGATGTGCTCTTTAAATATTGAAATGTATATCACTAAAATATAAAGATATTTCACATCTAAGGTGCATCATTGACATGTCCAAAATTCAATCAACTAGCAATGAAAATGGAAAAGGATTTCGAAGGCTTGTTATAGAGTGGTATTTTTAAGTAAGTATCTTTGCTCTGGAGATTATAACTGATGAGGTAATCTTGATTTTACATATATGATAGCAGCTTTAATTCGCAACTCTCTCCATGAATTGACGTTTGTATTTTTACTAATAAAAAGCTCCCATTCAGCACTAGAATACAAGTCTGAATTAGTCGTGTATTTATCTTTCAAGCGACTTGAAAGCAATAGGCATTCAAAATCAGTGAAGCAAGAGTGTGTTTTAATAAAATCAGGAGTCATTAAAAGCTCTATTGGTAAATTGTGATAACCAGCCCCTTCATTTATCTCTTTAGTTAAATCATCCAGTATTTTAAAATTATCAGTCAAGGTTAAGCCCTCCAAAAGTATCATACAAATCAAGCTTATTTTTAAATGTAATTTAATTCTAATATAGTAACCTTAGTTGAAAGTAGCACTGCGTTTCATATATAGATACGCAAGAGGGAAAATTTTAAATAGATTCTGCCCAGCCGTCGTTTTTACCACAGGCATAAAATTATGCTTATAGGCCAAAATTCAGTCAACTATAATATAGATTACGCCAAGCATTGAATTGTACTTTAGGATTAATTAATTTCAAATGATTAGTCACAAATAACTAATTTCATGACTTCAGTGCTTGCTAAAAATCATGCAATATTCTACTCTTATAATGCTTTAAGTTATTGATAAAAAACAAAAACTAGAGCTGGTGATTTACTGCAACTTTAGTATCAAGATCGACTATAGGAAGGGAGATAATTTTGGGATTAAATACTCAAAGCGTTGGTAATAATGAAAACTTAATAATTGAGTTGTTCGAGTCCAAAGTGCTAGTTGTTGAAGATCAGCCTTTAAATGTTCTATTACTGAAAAGAATACTCTCAAACCACTTTAAAGTTGAATCTGTTGAAAGTGGTGAAGCAGCCATAAAGTGGTGCGAAAACCATACCCCTGATTTAATTTTACTGGATATAGTAATGGATGGGATGGGCGGAATAGAAACGTGTAAATACCTTAAAAGCCTTCCTGAAATTAGCAATGTTCCCATTATTTTTATAACGTCATCACATGAAAATGAAGATACCTGTTGGGATGTAGGTGGAGTTGATTTTATTCAAAAACCCTTTACAAAAAAAACAGTATTTAATCGAGTGAAAACTCATCTGACGATTAAGTTACAACGAGACAAGTTAACTAATTTGGTATTTTTAGATAGCTTAACAGGAGTATTCAATAGACGTTATTTTGATACGCATATTGAAAAAGTTGCTCTGAACGCAAAAAGAATGAATGAAGATTACGCTCTCATTTTCATAGATATTGACTTTTTCAAACAGTTTAACGACATATATGGCCACCTAGAAGGTGATAAAGCACTAAAGATTGTCGCACAAACAATACAAAAAACATTAAAAAGACCTCGCGACGTCGTGATTCGCTTTGGAGGAGAAGAGTTTGTTATAGTTCTTCCATCTACCGATTTAGAGGGAAGTATTTTAGTAACCGAAGATGTAATAAAAAATATTAGTGCACTGAATATCCCTCACAGTGGTTCTAATTTTAAACACCTGACTGTCAGTGCAGGAATTGCAACGTTGAGAGGCTTAAAGGGGGAAACTGAAATACTAAAAGTCGCGGATGATAAATTATATATATCTAAACAGTTAGGTAGGAATAGACTAAGCTATTAAAATAAATCACTAAAACTTCATTTCTCTATTTGGTTTACGAGAATCAAATAAGCAACATGACACTATTACAGTAGCTGAGCTAATAAAATGCATTTTTACAGAGACTAACTGAAAGTTAAGACTCTAAAGTAAGTTGTCTTCTTAATCACATAAAGCATCAAATTCCACTTACTTAAGAGTCATTATCTAATAATAATTGATTGTATTTATAACACACCTTGAGGCACGTGTTTGTCAGCGAGTAAAAGCACTAGGGTTTAGTTTGAAACTTAGGTTCGCAGGATTTTAGATAATGAATTCTATTTGACTCAGTCGGTTCAATTTTGAGCTCATTCATATAGAAAAAGCATTCGAGTAGTTTTTGCTTATACTCATTGCTTAAATCATCTGCTGTATAGTCCACATTAAATATTTCATTTAAATTACGCATTAGTTTATTTACTACAGGAAAATACATCTTCCCACTTTCTTCATCTAGGTAAATTGTATGGCTAAAGCTACTCCTTTGAGTATCATCCGATAGGAATGTTAAAAGAAAAATAATGGCAATAACTGAGGTCACTATAGAACCGGTTATGACAATAAAAAGTGAAAATAAACGCATAAATTGCTCCTTTCAAGCTGATTTCTAAAGAAGGAGAATCACATAATATTGAATACTCTCAATTATTATATATTTCCCTTTGCTGCTTCATTGTAGTCAATAAAAAAGAATAAGATGTTTTTTATAGCCAATTATTAAGTAGATGCCTCAATCGTCTTGACTAAATAAATATAGTCCACCCTCCGCCTCGAACAACTTAATGTAACTAGCGCCTCAATACCTGGCTGGCTATCACTCATCCCCGCACCGCTTTGTAGCGTGCTAAGCTTAAAGATCAATAAAATACTGGAGTACACTAAACTCGCCAATTAAAATCGTTTTTCTTCTAATTGATATATTTACCTCATTATATCGGTTTGTGGAGGTAATGAGGGGGGTAACAATTTGACGGTACGCGAGCCGCGTAAATGTCTACTCGTACCACGTTTACTTGTATATGTGAGCAAACAGCAATTTGACTAATTAACTATTATATTTAGCCAATCACAATGACCGCTATTCGCTCTAAGCGGACTAGAAAAAATTTCACAAAATTTATTGCCAAAAGAATCCTGGAATCAAATTTAGATTAGATCTATTTAATAAAGTTAGAGGGCTAGTGCTTTTTTAAATCATGCAATTAATAAAAAACTTTAGTCTCATTGTAACTTCAAGATACCTTAGAGAAGCCAGAGCAAATTGATGGCGTTTTAAGTTCAGGCAGAACCAGACTCAACTACTGAGTCTGGTTCGTGCTATAAATAAGCTCGTCATCATATTTTTAAATTAAAGCTGTTATTTACCTAACAAACATCCAAATACCGGCAGCTATCATAAATAAGTTTTCTGTTAGAGAGATAAACCCTAGTGGTACGTTACTGTCACCGCCTACACACGCACATTTTAACTCTCGTTTATCTATATAGACTGCTTTTATCACTGAAACAGCACCAACCCCACCTATGAATAATGAAATAGGGGCAATAATATAGGCTGGTAATCCGGCTATCATTCCAATGCCAACAAATGCTTCTAAAAATGGGTATACATAAGCGTACCTGACTACTTTCATAGCGACTAAGTCATAGGTTATAAATGAATTAGTAAAGCTAAATAAGTCTTGAAGCTTTTGTATTGCTAACACTGCCATTGTTAGGGCTACGAACAGTTCAGCGGTTTGCATTGATAATAAGCTATTATCCGATGCAAAACTAAATGCCACACTAAGCAAAAAACTAACCGAAAAAATCGCAATCACGGGCGTGTAAGTTGTACCTTCTTGGGCTGCTTGTGGCTTATTAAAGTAATCACGTAAATCGTCGTAGCCACCTATACGTTTATTATCAATAAATGCTTGAGGTGTAGTTTCTACACTGTGTTGTTTTTTAAATTCATCTGTTTGCTCTCGAGAAGTTAAAAGCTGATCATCAACTGTATATCCCTCTCGCTCTAGTAGGTCTTTTGATTTTAAACCAAACGGACAAATATGCTCATCTGTTGCCATTCTAAAAAGTTGGGCTGATTTACTCATGCTTTACTCCTTATGTTATGCGGTTTATTTATTTGAATTGAAATCTGGAACAGCTCTTAATTGTGCTTGAGCATTGGTTTGTGCAATGCCGTTTTGCTCTATATCTTTTAGGAGCCATTGCATTTCTTTTATTTCTCGCTCTTGGGCTTCAATTATATTTGTAGTTAGCTTTTGAACGCGTTTATCTTTGATTTTTGCCCTGTCACTGGTGAGTATGGCAATTGAATGATGTGGGATCATCGCCGACATCCATGAGCTATCATCAACAGTCGCTTGTGAGCGAACTAAAAATAAACTTCCTGCAAATACGGCAACACTAGCAATGAGTACTGTTATATTTTTCTTTTTATCTTTATACATATTGAGCATGAAAAGTAGCATTATCACTGCCATCGTGGCTCCCATATAAAGCGCCATATAAGTACGAGTTTCACTAAAATAAACATGACTAAGTTGGTAGGTGTTCAAATACATCAATACAAACATGGTTATTGTGGATGTTGCTATCATTAAAAAAAATTTTGAATAGTGTGACATTGTATTGATCCTTAAAAGTTTTGTATTTTGTTTTTACATATGAGTAATCTTTACACTATCAAGCTCACAAATCAGTGTTTCCTGTTGTGTAAAATGGGTATTTAACAATTAACTCAAGAATTATGCCGTTAGGCTAAAATTGCTCGCTGGATTTACTTATGTATCTGTAGGTTTCTTCATTTGAGTTGTCAGTGAGTAGTTCAATATTATATTTGTGAAATATACCCTCCATTTCCATTCCGGGAGTGCCAATAGGCATGGCTGGTACACTTAAGCCTGTAATGTGCGGAGCGTGTTGCCCAGATAAAAACTGTTTTATATGTTTAGCGGGAACATGACCTTCAAATACAAATCCATCGGCTGACACGGCTGTATGGCATGAGCGCATATTAGGTTTTATTTGATACTGAGATTTAATCGACCCCATGTCATTAACGTTAATTGCTTTTGTTTGAATATTGTTTTCACTCAAATGAGCAATCCACTTATTACAACATCCACAATTTTTACTTTTATAAACGGTAAGCTCAATTTCAGGTTTTTCTGAATTTTCATAGATTATTGATGTTTTATGCTGTTTTTCGATACTCATTGCCGAAAATGACATAGTTAATGATAAAAAAAACGCTGAGGTAATGTAGATTACTCGCATTGTTAACTCCTTAATTAGACCAGTGAATATGAGTGATTTTCCAACCTTTATCGGTGTTTTTTAATGTGATTGATTCCATTCCCGTAGACTTAATATCTTTCCCTTTATACTTTCCTTGAGTTTTACTTCTTGAAATTGAGTAAGCTATGTCTCCATTTGTGTGAACTTGATGCTCTAGCAGTTCACTATCAACTGCACTTAAGAATTTCATATCCGCTATCATATGATGGTTCGCGTATTCATCTGCAGAACGCTCAACAATTCCGCCTTCAAAAATGACGACATCGTCGGCCAGTAATTTACGGGCACCTTTGGCATCGCCTTGTTTTAGGGATGCATGAAATAAGCTAACTGCCTTTGCAGCTTCGCTATCAACATTAACAAAGACCCAGCCTTTTTTTGTGTGCTCTTCATGGGTGTGTGCGTTCACAGCAAAAGAACTAACAGCGCTAAAGATTAGTAGCAATAAAATTTTTAAATTAGAGGATTTAATTAACATACATTTTCCTTTTTTATTAATCGTTAAATAGGCGGACCAACAAGTGTTGTAAATACACTTGTTGTAATAAGTACAAATAGGGCAATTAATATTTCAACAGTGATCGAGCGTTTTAATATACTTATATGGTGTTGTTGAGTGATTTGCGGGACTAAAAAAAGCTTATGCCATGCACCTAGTAACAGCATCGCGCAGACGAGTAACAGCTTTAATAAAATTAGTTGCCCATAATTTGATGTAAACAATGCAGAAAATGACTCTAGGTACTGCCGGAGCAGAGTTAAGCCCGAAATAAGTAGTACAAATACAATAACAATAGCGAGTTGACCAAAGTAATGCATTAACCGCTTTACTTCACTGGTAGGTAGTAAAGTGCAGCTTTTGTAAAGCGGCCACAATGACCCTAACCAGCTCGCAATGGCAATAAGGTGAAAGGTTAAAATACTTTTCACTAACCCATTTTCATTTGCACTGTGCCCAGTAAAAGTGAAGCTATAAGCGATAAACCCAAGCATGATTAGTATAACGGCACCGTTTTTATAACCTGCTACGTTATCATCTGATTCCACACTCCACATACATGCGCTAATTAGAGCAATAATAAGCGCTGGTATTCTAAACGTTGCTTGGTCACCTATGACTGATTGCCAAACAATTTCAAGCATAAAGGGGTCAAACATTCCCATAAAGCCTGATTCAGCCATTGCTCCAGCTTCTATTGGTACTTGTAAAAGTGCAGCAATACTACCTGTAACTACACACGTAATTTGCCAACGTTTTAAGAACTGATAAAAGCTAATTAAGTGATGCCCTGCAACATTGCTGTTGCCACACATAAAGCGCATTAATAAAGTGCCCGCAAGCCCTGCAATTGCGATATAGCTTGCTAGTTTTAATAATAGTAAGAGTACTGACCATTCACTTAATTGCATTATGTTGCTACTTAATGATTATGTTTGCTGTGGGTATTAGATTGTTCTTGCATCATCTTATGCGATTCACTTTTGTGTACCATAAATCTAAACGTGTCGGTCATTTTATGTCCATCACCACCCAGTGCTGTCCATTTAACCGTGTAAGTGCCTTGGACTAAGCTCGGCAATGACCAACTAAAGTCTGTGCTTGGGGTAGAGCTTGGTTTGAAATCAAAGTTTATTGATTTATTTTTTTCATCTTTGATGATGACTTTTGCTAGCCTTACTTCACCACCAAAAGTTAACGAAAGTTGCTCTGGGCTTTTCATTAACATGGCTTCTTGCGCAGGTGTTGATTGCTTGAGTGATATATGCGCTGATGCGGAAAATGTAAGTACTAAACCTAAAATAGCTACTGCAGAATTAAAAAACTTCATAATTACCTCTTATTTAAAATGATTAAAACCAAAATTTAATACCCGCAACAAATGCGGTGTTGTTGCTACTTTGTCCACTTGATGTGGCATAGTCGGCGGTATTGCCAAATTTATTGCTCCATTCAACGCCAATATAGGGCGCAAACTGGCGTGTAAATTCATAACGAACCCTAAAGCCAATCGCGCTGCTTGATAGGCCACTTCCAAGTTCGTTTTGTTTATCGTTTTTGCCATAAAGTGTAATTTCGGCTCGCGGTTGTATAATTAGCTTTTGCGTGAGTAATAGTTCGTACTCTGCCTCTAACGTAAATGCGGTATTGCCTCGCTCACCTACGTATGCTGTCATATCAAGTTCAAACCAATAAGGGGCTAAACCTTGTAAGCCAAAAGCCAACCATTGCCGATTTTCACCTTCTTTATTGTAATCAAGACGAACACCTGCTTGAGTATCCCAATATGCTGATACGGCGTGACCCCATAAAATATCGGTTTGGTTTTCTTCAATACTTCCTTCGCTGAAATCACCCTCGGTTTTAATTACCAATCGATCAAAGGTAGTGCCGTACCATGCTTGTAAGTCAAATACACCTGCGTTTGCTTGCTCGTTATATTCAAGACGATCGCCTAGTAATGCGTAAAATGGATGCTCATCAGCGAGTGTTAATCGCTCATTGCCCTCAAGCGCATATGGGCCTTCTGTTAAAGTTGTTCCCGCAGAGTAAGCATGGGGGTCTCTTGCATCTTTAGGTGCACTTCCTCCTTGTGGTTGCATCTTAGCGCTATTCATTTGTGCCATTTCACTTTGCGCTAATAAAGGGAAACTAATTAATGAAGCCCCTGTTAACATTAATAAACCTAATGATTTAGATAGTTTTAATTGTTTCATGATACGACTACCTCTCTAAACATACCGGCATCCATATGGAATAATAAATGGCAATGCCAAGCCCAGCGACCTACATCGTGAGGGGTGGTTAAAAAGCTGATTCTTTGTGCGGGTTGAACAGGTATCGTATGACGTCGCACTTGCACATCACCTTGCTCGTTTTCTAAATCACTCCACATACCATGCAAATGCATAGGGTGCGTCATCATGGTATCGTTTTGTAAAATAACTCTTAAACGTTGGTTATGCTTCATATGCACTGGCGTGCTTTTACCAAATTCTAAGCCATCAAATGACCAGCTATAACGCTCCATGTTTCCGGTTAAATGCAGCTCAATTTCAGCTTCTGGCTCTTGCTGGTTAGTGATCCCTTCAAGTGAGTGTAAATCTGCAAGTGTTAAAACACGACGACCATTTTTACGTAAACCAATACCAGGATCATCAAGATTTGTTCTCGGCATATCAACGCGCATATCAACTGAAGCTCCATACTCCGTTTTTGCATGACGCACTTTAGAGCTGGCAACCGCTAATGGGTTTTCAGACATACCATGTTTGCTATGATCCATCGCCATTGCACCGTGCCCCATAGCGCTATGATCCATTTCTTTAGAGTTCATATCTGACATGCCTGCCATACCAGCCATTGCAGAATGCTCACCGCCGTGGGTCATATTGCCCATCATATCGGTCATCGTTAACCATTCAACAGGGTCAAGTGCAGGTACTGGCGCATCAATATTAGGCGAGCTTGATAAAGTTCCTTTTGCGTAACCAGAGCGATCCATACTTTGAGCAAAAATCGTATAGGCATCATTTTTAGGCTCAACAATTACGTCGTAGGTTTCACCAGGGCCGAATCTAAATTCATCAACTGTCACTGGTTCAACGTTTTGCCCATCTGCTTGTACAACCGTTAGTTTTAACTCGGGGATACGCACGTCAAAAAAGCTATTACTAGAGCCATTAATAAACCTTAACCTAAGCTTTTCACCGACTTTAAATAATCCACGCCAGTTTGCCATTGGAGTACTACCGTTCATTAAAAAAGTCATTGCTGATGCAGATAAATCAGCTAAATCTGTAGGATTCATTCGCATCTGATTCCACATTTTTCGGCGCTGTAGAGCATTTGAAATACTGCTGCTTGAAACGTCATCGAAAAACTCTGGGACAGTGGGTTGATTGAAGTTAAATACATCACTCTGTACTTTTAATTTACGGAACAGCGCCATTGGGTCATCATCAGTCCAATCAGATAATTGAATAACATGCTCGTTATTTGCACTAATAATATCGTTTTCTCGCGGTTCAATAATTAATGCACCATACATGCCTGTCATTTCTTGAAAGCCGCTATGTGAGTGATACCAATATGTACCGCTTTGTTGCAGTTTAAATTTATAAACAAAGGTTTCGCCCGGCATAATGCCTTTAAAGCTGATACCTGGTACGCCATCCATTTGATACGGTAAAATAATGCCATGCCAATGAATTGAACTCGGTACTGATAACTTATTTGTTACTCTAATAGTAACGTCATCGCCTTCTTTGAGGCGCAAGGTAGGAGCGGGTATAGATCCATTGATAGTTGTCGCCATACGTACTACGCCAGTAAAGTTAACCGGCGATTCATCTATAACCAGATCAATTACTTCGCCGCTAAGTTCGGGTACAGTGCCTGTTATTGTTCCTGCTACTAAAGATGATGCAGCATGTAATACACTCGGAAAAGCAGCAAGTACACCTCCTGCAATTAAGCCTTGAACAAATCGTCTTCGTGGTGTGCTAACCTGTTGTGATGACTTTTTAAACCCCATTTCCTTACTCCTTCATAGCAGAATATGTATTGAGTATAGAAAATAGACCTGTCTTCAACATGACGCGAACATTACAAAGTTGTAATCTTGGTGTCATGTTGCTGTAGTGACAGATACTGCATAATATTTGCAGAGGTAGTTGTTAGGACTTTAATGAAGGAATTGTATGCGCTTATTAGTTGTTGAAGATGAAGCAAAAACGGGAGATTATTTAAAACAGGGACTAAGTGAAGCTGGTTTTCAGGTTTCTTTGGCGCGCAATGGTCTTGACGGTCATCACCTAGCAATGACCGAATTATTTGATGTAATAATACTTGATGTCATGTTACCTGACGTATCCGGTTGGAAAATTTTACAGTCGCTACGTGAAGCAGATAACAAAACCCCAGTACTATTTTTATCTGCTCGCGATAGCATAGACGATAGAGTAAAGGGGCTCGAACTTGGTGCTGATGACTATTTAATAAAGCCTTTTGCTTTTGCTGAAGTTTTAGCAAGAGTACGCACTCTTATTCGCCGTGGTGCAGTACAAACAGTTGACGATATACTGATAGTTGCTGATTTAGAAATGGATATTCCAAAGCGAAAAATACAACGTGCAGGCAAGCGTATTTTATTGAGTAATAAAGAGTTTAGCTTACTTGAACTATTGTTACGGCGCGAAGGTGAAGTACTGCCACGTTCGTTAATTGCTTCTCAAGTATGGGATATGAATTTTGATAGCGACACCAATGTGATTGATGTTGCCATTCGTAGGCTAAGAGCAAAAGTTGATGATGACTTTACTGTTAAATTAATTCATACAGTTCGTGGTATGGGCTATAAATTAGAGGTTGAAACTGATGGCTATTAAGTCACGGCCTTTATCACTTACGATGCGTGTTGTGTTGTTTGTGGCTGTAACCGTTATTGCGTGCTTAACTTTAGTTGCCACCTTAATAAATAGTTCGATAAAACATCATTTTTTCCAGCAAGATAGTAGTGAACTGCATGTTATTAATCAATCTATTGAATTAGTTTTAACACAACACTATAAATCAAACCTGAAACTTAAAAATGAATTATCTAACGCTGTAGCGGGTCATCACGGTGTTTACTATCAGGTAAATACCGCAAAAGGAGATCTCATTTTTCAAAGCTCTGAACGAGATTTTAGTGATTTTGTAATGAGTGCTAAGGCTTCAACTGGCTTTAACCGTAACAACATTACCTCATGGCAAAATGATACCCACACCTACCGAGCTCTGGTGAGTAATTTAAGTACTGGGCAACAGCAATACAAAATTACTACAGCGATAGACATGAGCTTTCATTTACACTTTCTCAATCAATTTCAGCAAAGCCTTTGGGCCATTATGTTTGGCTCAGCGGTACTCATTTTATTGGTGGCTTGGTTTGCTATACATCAAGGATTAAACCCTTTACGAGGTTTAAGTCAGAAAATACACGATATCCAAACTAATAAAATGGATGTAAGGCTCGATGAAAATAAAGTGCCTATTGAGCTTGTTAATATCGTGCAGTCGTTTAACTCAATGCTCGACAGGCTCCAGGGTGAATTTATTCGCTTATCAAATTTTTCTAGTGATATTGCTCATGAACTACGAACTCCACTAACAAATATAATTACTCAAACACAGGTTGGATTATCTAAAAAAAGGCAGTTGGAAGAGTATCAAGAATTATTGTTTTCTAACTTAGAAGAACTTGAGCGATTAACTAAAATGGTTAGTGATATGCTTTGGCTCGCAAAAACTCAAAATGGGCTAATTAAACCCGTTCAAAACACTCTAAAAAGCCATGATGAAATTGAAGTGTTATTTGAGTATTTTGACGCTTTGGCTGAAGACTCATTGATTGCATTTAATAAAAAAGGTCAAAACCTTTGTTTTTATTGTGACAAATTACACTTTCGCCAATTATTATCAAACTTACTATCCAATGCAATTAGATACGCCCCAAAAGGCTCATCAATCACTGTAAACAGTGAAATGACCACCGCTGAAAAAATATGCATTTCAGTGATTAATACAGGGGAGAGAATACCTTCTGAGCATTTACCTTATTTATTTGACCGCTTTTATCGACCTGATAAGTCGCGGCAACGACACAGCGACGGAGCAGGTTTAGGGCTTGCAATAGTTAAAGCTCTAGCGCAAGCAAACGGTGGAGATATAGAGGTCAGTTCAAATAATCAAACTACCAGCTTTAAAGTTTATTTAAATTTAGTTAAAAGCTAATTATTAAAATCGATTAACTCAATGTTTGCTTGTAGCTCTTTGGCGAAGTTCAGCTAAGTGCTGTGAGTTCAACCACTCAAAGCTGCCTATCTTCTTTTAATTTCCAATTCACAGGTGTCCGGCATTTTTCAAGTTAGTTGTTGCCTTAAGTTTCAAACTTTTTGTTCGCTTAAGCATAAATCAAAACTCTTTAATTCTTGGTGCGGTCTTTTGCTGCCAATATGTTAGCCAGTAGGCGACTAGTAAACTAGCAATTGAAAATAAAAGCATAAATATAGCTTTAAGGGTGCTATCTCTTGTCGAATCATAAATTAATATAGGTATTGCAATGAAAGGGAGTGAACCTGCTATAGCTCGATAAAAACCTACTAGATTAAAACCAACTTGATATGAAAGTGCATGTAATCTGTATTTAAACGTTCTAGTAGAATCGGATAAAGACAAGCTGTATTTAGAAATAGCCCAAACAACACTATGCAAAATAGTCAGTAGAAGAAAGTAGTATATTAGATAGTCAGGGGGAGTAATCCCTTCGAAAAAGCTAACTAGGCCTTCTACACCTGAAAATTGTAGTACTAAAAGACAGGGTATTGAGCCAAACACAATTGCACAAATAATTTCATCAAATAATAAGTGTGAAGTGGTTTTTCTTTTTTGATTGATGTGCATAACATTCTCTAATGTACTTTTAGATTAAAATTACAATTTGAAAAACATGGAGACAAGTTAAATGTGTTTATTTTTTAAAATAATGATAAAGCTGGTTTATAAGGGGGCCATTAGCTGTCTTCCTATATATCCCCCCCTTTTATACCTTAAAAGTATAAAATAATTTAAGGTATGTGTTGTGCGATAAATGTGCGATATATATTTAAAAGCACTAATTTAATTGTGCGATAAAGAAGAGAGTTTAATTTATAACAATTTGAAATAAAGAGGAATTAATTGGTCGGTATGGAGAGATTCGAACTCTCGACCCCTGCCACCCCATGACAGTGCGCTACCAAGCTGCGCCACATACCGACGTTGTATGCAATAGTACGTGTATTTTTTTAAAAATCAATAAGCGATTGTTTGTTTGGATGTTTATTACGCAAGAGGCATAAAGTAGCACTCTTGCGGTGTATTAATTGGCTAGTCTTTATTTAACCACTTTTTGATCGAGTCATACATCTCATCTCGTATTAATGGCTGGGCTTTTTTGTTAGGGTGTAAACTATCGTTTTGCATTAGATCCGATTGGCTGGCAATATCTAGCATAAAAAAGTTCATTAAATGCGCATTTGTTTCTTCGCTAACGTCTGTAAAAGTGTCTGTAAACATTTTGCTATAACGCGGACCGTAATTAGGGGGAATGTAAATCTCCATTAAGGCGGTCATCGCATTAGCTGCTTGGCTTTTTTGAATAAGAAACGTTAAGTTAGCTTGCATTTTTTTAACTGGAAAACCACGTAAACCGTCGTTAGCACCTAGCTCAATAAGTACATGAGTGGGTTCATATTGCTCAAGCAATGCATCTAAACGACGTAGGGCGCCTCCAGATGTTTCGCCACTAATACTGGCGTTGATAAGTTCTATGTCGGTTTGTTCGTCATCGTATTTATCTTGTAACAATTTTACCCAGCCTTCTTCTTGTTGAAGTCCGTAGGCTGCACTTAAACTGTCACCGAGTATTAAAATCGTGTTGTCGGCTGCTGCGCTCAGCGGTTTGATAACTAAAAATAAAATGAATACTAAACGAAGGATTGAATGAGTCATATGTCAGCGCTTTCTCAATTAAATATAATTCAGGTTAATGGTTTGTCTAAAGTAGTCTCTACCTTTGAAGGTGAGCTGCCCATCCTCAGCGACATCAGCTTTAATGTCAAGCATGGCGAGTCTGTTGCTATTGTTGGCACGTCGGGCTCTGGTAAATCAACGTTACTCAGTTTATTAGCAGGGCTGGATACCGCAAGCAGCGGCGAAATATTTTTAGATGGCGAGCCATTACACAATTTAGATGAAGAAGAGCGTGCTGCACTGCGCGCGGCTAAAATTGGATTTGTGTTTCAATCGTTTATGTTAGTACAAAGCTTAACTGCACTTGAAAACGTTATGCTACCAGCAGAACTTGCTGGCGAAAGTGATGCGAAAGAGCAAGCAATTGCTTTGCTTGAAAAAGTAGGCTTGAGCCATCGAATTGATCATTACCCGTCGCAACTCTCTGGCGGTGAACAACAGCGTGTTGCTATTGCGCGAGCATTTATTGGTACACCTAAAATACTATTTGCTGATGAGCCTTCGGCTAACTTAGACAGCAAAAACGGTAAAATGATTGAGTCGTTATTATTTGATTTAAACACGCAACACGGCACTACGCTTATTTTGGTTACTCACGATGAAGGGCTTGCACAAAAATGTGAGCACATTATTCAAATAGAAGCGGGTTTACTGGTAAAAAGCCAAGTAGAGGACGTTGCTAATGTGGGTTAAGTTAGCGCTTAAGTTATTTTCGCGAGAATTTCGCCGTGGTGAGCTAACAGTTATAAGCGCAGCTATCGCCCTTGCTGTTTTAACCGTGCTTACACTGTCTATGGTTACAGAGCGAATAGGGCAAAGTATTGCGCAAAAAAGCAGTGCTTTTATTGCAGCAGACCGTGTACTTGCAAGCGATCATGTTCTCGACACTGCTTTTATTACTAAAGCACAGAGCCAAAATTTAAAAACGGCGCAAATGGTGTACTTCGACACTATGTTGTTTGCCGATGATGAAATGCAGTTTAGCTCAGTAAAAGCGGCATCTAATGCGTACCCCTTAAAAGGGCAGTTAAAAGTTAAAGATACCTTAACAGGTGAAACTAAGGTTGCTAATAGCGGACCAACGCCTGGTAATGTGTGGCTAAGTGAATCAGTATTTTACAGTTTAAATATTGATATAGGCGCGCAAGTAGAGCTTGGCGCTGCATTATTTAATGTTTCAAAAGTTATTGTAGAAGAGCCCGATGCGCCATTTAATGTATTTTCGAGCAGTCGTCGTGTGCTTATTAATATTGACGATGTGGCAAAAACCGAAGTTGTGCAGCCGGGTAGCCGTGTTTATTACCGCCAACTTTATGCGGGTAATGAGGCTGACATAAATAGCTTTTATGAGTGGCTTAAACCACAAATGAAAGAAAACCAACAATGGTACGGGGTTAAAGACCGCCAATCACCTATTTCAAACAGTTTAAACCGCGCAGAGAGCTTTTTATTACTTGCCGGCCTATTGGGTATTATTTTAGCAGCAGTGGCTATAGCTGTTTCAGCAAAACGTTATTGTGAACGCCAATACGACCCAGTAGCAATGATGAAAACGCTAGGTGGTAGCCGCTCAATGATCCGCAAAATATACATGCTTCATTTATTGCTTGTGTGTGCAATGGCGGTAAGTATTGGGCTATTAATTGGTTATGGCTTGCAAGAAATAGCAACAAGTTACTTATCGAAAAGTATGGGCACAGAGCTACCTTTAGGTGGTTTTAAGCCGTGGCTGGTGGCTATTAGTACTGGCGTAATTTGTGCTGTTATGTTTTCTATTAAACCGTTATTTGATTTATTTGATATTCCACCGCTTAGAGTGCTGCGTCGTAACTTAGGCGACAAGTTAGCAGTAAGTCGTGTGCATTTAGGCATGAGTGCGCTAACTGTGTTTTTATTAATGTGGTTATTTAGTAACAACATAAAAATAACGCTTATTTTGTTTGCCTCAACACTTGCGCTAATTGGTGTGTTGTTTTTAGTATCTAAATTAATATTTGGTGGCGGCCGAAAGCTTGGCTTAAAACCGGGTAATAGTTGGTCGCTTGCAATTGCGTCTATTCAAAAACGTGCAAATGTGAACGCGGTACAGTTAATTAGTTTTTCGTTAGCGATTAAATTACTGCTGTTTTTAGTGGTACTTAAAAACGATATGATATCTGATTGGCAATCGCAACTACCAAACGATGCGCCTAATGCATTTTTAGTTAATATAACGCAAAATGAGCTTGGGCCAATTAATGAATATTTGGCACAAAAAGATATTCAGGTATCGGAGTTTTATCCAACTATTCGTGGGCGCGTAAATGCGGTAAACGGCGAGTTGGTTGCGCGTTCTGTATCGCTGCAAGACAACGAGAAAAAAGACGAAGAAGCACGTGCAGGTATTGGCCGTGAGCTAAACCTTACATGGCTTAAAGATGTGCCTGACCAAAATGAAGTAACACAAGGCGCGTGGTTTGGTGAAAATGCAACAGCCGAAGCCTCAGTAGAGGAGTCGATGCTCGAGCGTTTAGATGTTGAAATAGGCGATACGCTTACATTTTTAATTGGTTCGCAGTCGTTCGACGCTAAAATTACCAGTGTTCGTAAAGTTAATTGGGCCACGCTTAAACCTAACTTTTTTATTATTTTAAGCCCCGATGTACTTGCAGATTTTCCTGCAACGTATATTTCGTCGGTACGCATAAACCCAGAGCAAAAGCGTGACTTTAGCCAGTTATTGCGCACTTACCCAACTATTACAGCCATTGACATTGACAACTTTGTTAAGCAAATACAAACAACTATTTCGCAAGTATCACTCGCTATTGGGTTTGTACTGGCTATTGTTGTGCTGTGTGGGGCGCTTGTACTTATATCGCAAGTGCAAGCTAGCTTGGGTGAACGTATGCAAGAAATTGTCATACTGCGAACACTTGGCGCTAAAAGCCGATTAATTAAAAACGCGACCCTGTATGAGTTTTTATTACTCGGTGGTTTAGCCGGTTTAGTTGCCGCATTTTTTAGTGATATAGCGCTTTTAATTGTGCAGCAACAAATGTTTGATTTAGCCGGTAAGCTACACCCGCATATATGGATTATTGGGCCGGTAGCGGGCGGCGTATTTGTAGCCGGTTTAGGCTATTTAATGATTGCCCGAACACTTAAACAAAACACTCAAGGATTAGTGCGTGCCCTAGGGTAAGCTTAAACTAACATGCTCCTTTAAATGCCCACCTAACATGTGGGCATTTTTGTTTTCTTTGTACTGGTAATTTATACAGTGCTCTGGCATTATTAGCGTAATTTAAAAATAACAATAATGAGAATGCAAGTTTGGCCATTATTTTAGGGATCGATCCTGGTTCACGTTTGACCGGATATGGCGTTGTTGCCCACCAAGGTTCTAAATTTACATACTTAGGCAGTGGCTGTATTAAGTTAGCCGATCATCCTTTTCCGGTTAGGCTTAAAATGATTTACCAAGGCATTACACAGCTTATTGAGCAGTTTTCGCCAGAAACCTTTGCCATTGAAAAAGTATTTATGGCGCATAACCCCGATTCAGCTTTAAAGCTTGGCCAAGCTAGAGGCGCAGCTATTGTGGGCGCTGCAATGGCCGACTTACCCGTATTTGAGTATTCAGCAAGGCAAATTAAGCAAGCGGTAGTAGGAAACGGTGGCGCAGATAAAACACAAGTGCAACACATGGTAAAAAATATTTTAAAACTACCCGGTACACCACAAGCCGATGCAGCTGATGCACTGGCTATTGCTATTTGCCATGCTCACTCAGAACAAAATTTAATTAAACTAGCGGGTAGCGCAAGCAAAACCGTTAGAGGACGTTTAAGGAAATAACTATGATAGGCCGCTTAAATGGTATTTTAGTCGAAAAACAGCCACCAGAAATCTTACTCGAAGTAAGTGGTGTCGGTTACGAAGTACAAATGCCAATGACCTGTTTTTACGATTTACCAAAAATTGGTGAAAACGCGATTGTTTATACGCACTTTGTAGTGCGCGAAGATGCTCAGTTATTATTTGGTTTTAATAATAAAGTTGAGCGTGCCTTATTTAGAGAGCTATTAAAAGCAAATGGCGTAGGGCCAAAACTTGGTTTAGCTATTTTATCAGGTATGTCGGCTAAGCAATTTGTAAGCTGTGTAAATAACGAAGACTCAACGTCGCTAGTTAAATTACCGGGTGTAGGTAAAAAAACAGCCGAGCGCTTAGTACTCGAAATGAAAGACAGATTAAAAGATTGGGGTAATGATTTATTTACGCCATTTAGCGACAGCGCAGTAATAGAGCCAATGAGCGATGCGACAATAGCTAATAACGCAGCCGATGATGCCGTATCAGCACTGCTTGCGTTAGGTTATAAATTGCCACAAGCTCAAAAAGCAGTAAAATCGATAAGCAAACCCGATATGTCTACTGAGGTTCTTATTAGAGAATCTTTAAAATCAATGTTGTGAGTAACCCATGATTGAAGCGGATCGCTTAATTGATGCGACTGAAAAAACAAATGAAGACTCTATAGATCGTGCAATAAGGCCAAAACTTTTAGCCGATTACAGAGGCCAGCCTCATGTTAAGCAGCAAATGGAAATTTTTATTGAAGCTGCTCGAACCCGTGGTGAAGCGCTCGATCATTTATTAATATTTGGCCCTCCAGGGCTTGGTAAAACCACGCTTGCAAACATTGTGGCCAACGAATTACACGTAAGCATTAAAACAACATCAGGCCCAGTACTTGAAAAAGCGGGCGATTTAGCTGCTCTACTTACTAATTTAGAAGAAGGCGACGTACTGTTTATTGATGAAATACACAGACTAAGCCCACAAGTTGAAGAAATACTCTACCCAGCAATGGAAGACTATCAGCTTGATATAATGATTGGTGAAGGCCCAGCTGCACGTTCTATTAAATTAGATTTACCTGCATTTACACTTATAGGTGCAACCACACGAGCAGGTTCACTTACATCACCACTGCGTGATCGTTTTGGTATTGTACAGCGATTAGAGTTTTATTCTGTAGAGGATTTATCACATATAGTAGGGCGCTCTGCACATTATCTTGGTTTAGAAATGTGTGACGACGGCGCAACCGAAATTGCACAACGTTCACGTGGTACACCACGTATTGCAAACCGTTTATTACGGCGTGTACGCGATTACACACAGGTAAAATCTGACGGTACAGTAAATGCCGAAGTAGCTAAGCAAGCGCTTGATATGATTGACGTAGATAAAAGTGGTTTTGATTATATGGATCGCAAATATTTACTCGCCATAATTGAAAAATTTATGGGCGGCCCAGTAGGGCTCGACAATGTAGCTGCAGCTATTGGTGAAGAGCGTGAAACAATAGAAGATGTAATAGAGCCGTTTTTAATTCAGCAAGGGTTTATTCAGCGTACTCCGCGTGGGCGAATAGTGTCTGACAGTGCATATCATCACTTTGGTTTACTTCCTAAAAAAGACTAGCCTCATCATATACATTGCTTGCTGTGGTTTATTGCGCAGCAGGTAATTGACTTAGTATCCCTTTCTTTCAAATATTTATACGGCTGGTATTTTACCCAAAACCTCAGCACACTGTTGCAAATGTTATTTCAAAATACTTATACGCTTTATAGTTAACTGTTAATTCACAGGGCGTTAAGACTCGCGAAGCTATCCTGCGTACCATTCAAACTAGTAACCGAATTACTTATTGTAAAATAGGTAGAGCAATTATTAGTTTATAAATAAAGTATGTAGCGCACTAAATTGTAGGCAAAAAAAAGCCCGCAAAAAATGCGGGCAAACAACAAGTTGAAGGAAGTAATCCAGGGAACTACGTTTTACTGAATTTGGTTTTATCCAGAAAGAGTAAAACAATGTAATACGATAAAATATCCTATTACTAAGAACTTGGCTTAATGAAACTATCTCATTCGGTGCGCTAGTTCGGTATGGGAGAATAATACGTAAGATCATCTTTTTGTTCAAACTAGAAAATTTGTATTTTCAGATTAGAAAAACTAATTCGGTGAATTTTATTGTTGTTTGAATCTTGCGCGTTAATTAATCGTTAAATTTATAAGTTAATGAAATTTCTAGCTTAAGTAATTTCTTCTGATGTGGCTCGGTATTAGTTTTACTGTTACGTGAAGGTAAGGCTTATAGGTTTTGAGTGTTTATGCTCTTATTTTGAATAAACGGCGCATTTTATGACGTTTTACTTATATATTTACGCATATTTATAGTTAGCGAGTTTATTTAAAAGATTAAATAAAATACTGAGGCAAAGGGAAATGCCAACTAAAGCTGTTTTTTAACGTTTTTTGTTGCCTATTCATAGCAATACCGTTGTCAGTTTGAAATGGACTAGATACACTAGATGCAACTTTTGACCGTATAAACGGTCATATTTACACAAATTAACCAATTTGCCGTATTTTGAAATTACTTAGGAGTTTAACGTGGGATCAGGGCTTAATTTTTTAGACCTAATTTTAGAAGCAAGCTTGCTTGTTCAGTTAGTGATGTTAGGGCTAGTTGCCATGTCTGTAATGTCGTGGACAATTATATTTCAGCGTAAAAAAGCAATATCAGATGCACTATCAAATGCTAAGAAATTTGAGCAAAAATTTTGGTCTGGTATTGATCTAAGTAAATTGTATAACGAAATATCGTCACGCAGCGGTCAGTCTCAAGGTATTGAAGCCTTATTTACTTCAGGCTTTAAAGAGTTTGCTCGTCATAAAAAGAATACATTTCAAAGTGCGAGTATTGTTATGGAAGGGACGCATCGTTCTATGCGTGTTGCGCTTTCTCGTGAAATTGAAAAAATTGAATCTAGCTTATCGTTTTTAGCAACGGTAGGTTCTATTAGTCCGTACATCGGTTTGTTTGGTACAGTGTGGGGTATTATGAATGCCTTTATTGCACTAGGTGAAGTTAAGCAAGCTACATTACAAATGGTAGCACCCGGTATAGCAGAGGCACTTATTGCGACTGCTATGGGTTTATTCGCGGCAATTCCGGCCGTTATTGCTTATAACCGCTTTTCAAACAGTGTTGAAAAGCTTGAGTCTCACTATATTAACTTTATGGAAGAGTTTGCTAATATTTTACACCGTCAAGCAGCTACACAAATAGAGGCACAAGCGAATGTATCAGCGTAAAAAGCGCCGTCCGGTCGCAGAAATTAATGTAGTACCTTACATTGATGTAATGTTGGTATTACTTATTATATTTATGGCAACAGCACCGCTTATTACACACGGTGTAAAAGTTGATTTACCTAAAATGGAAGAGTCTGATTTAGTTGATACTAAAGATACTCCGCCCATTATTGCTTCAATTGATGCAGAGGGTAAATATTATGTAAGCGTAGGTACTGATCCTGAAGAGCCTATGGAAGCACTTGATGTTGCTGCGGTTATAAAATTACAGTTAATGAAAAACCCTGACGTGCCAGTTATGATTAAAGGCTCGGGTAAGGTGTCGTATCAAGAAGTATTATTACTAATGGATTTTTTGAAAAATGCAGGCGTACCATCAGTAGGATTAATGACTGAATCCTTTGAGGGGAAGTAGCTGTATGAATAGTTCAGTAGTAAAATCGATAGTACTTCATTTAGGAATTGGTGGTTTTTTGTATGCGTCTGCAAACATTCATCCGCCAGCACCTAAAGTAATGGAAGTAACGCTTAATTCGGCTATACCTACGCCAGATAAAGCAGTATCAGCCGTTACAGTTGATCAAAAACAAGTTGAGCAAAAAATTGCTGAACTTCAAAAGAAAGAAAAAGATAAAAAAAGTGCTGAAGACAAACGTATCCGCGATTTAGAACGCAGAGCGGCCGATGCACGTAAGCAACGCGAATCTGAATCTAGGCATATTAAAAAGCTAGAGCAAGAACGTAAAGCTAAAGAAAAAGAAACAGCCGAGGCGCAAGCACAAGCTAAAAAAGCACGTGCCATTGAGCAAAAAGAGCGCGCTAAAGCTAAGCAAGCTGAAAAGCAAAAGCAAGAAGCTGAAAGTGCAGCAAAAGCTGCTGCTGATAAGCGTAAAACCGAAGAAGACGCACTTAAAAAAGCAGAAGCTGAACGTAAAAAACGTGAAGAAGAAGCAAAAGAGCGTGCAGCCGAGGCCGAACGTAAACGCCAGCAAGCAATGCAAGAGCAAATGTTACAAGAGCAACTTGCCAAAGAGCAGGCTGCCCGTAGTAAAATACGTCAACAACAAGTGGTAAGCGAAGTTGATAAGTACCGTGCATTAATTATGGCGCGTATTCAGCAAAACTTATTGATTGATGAAAAAATGAAAAACCAACAGTGCCGAGTAAATATTCGTTTAGGTTTTAATGGTTTAGTAACGCAAGTTAAATCATTAGGTGGCGATAAGTTGGTATGTGAAGCTGCATTAAGAGCAGTGCGCATGGCCGACACATTACCGGTATCTAAAGATAAAGACGTATTCGAACAACTTAAGAATATTAATTTAACAATCAAGCCAGAATTTTAAAGGAATGATATGTTCAACAAAATAAAAATAGCCTGTTTAGTTTTACTGTTTGGGTTTGTGGGTGTTGCTAATGCAGCACTTGAAATTGTAATAACTGAGGGTGTAGACGGTGCAAGGCCCATTGCTATAGTACCTTTTAAGTACCAAGGTGTTGGCCCAATCCCTGAAAAATTAAGCAGTGTTATTGCTGCCGATTTAATGCGCAGTGGTAAATTTAAACCTGTAGATGTAGCGCAGATGCCACAACAGCCAACCAAAGATAGCGAAATTGATTACGCATCTTGGGTTAATAAAGGTGTGGAAGCGATATTAGTGGGCGAAGTTGAGCAGCAAACTGATGGGCGTTACTTAGTGCGTTATGAGTTAGTTGACGTGATCCGCGGCCAAATTACCGGTGGCAACACACAAATGATGAGTAATGGTAAGCTAGTTAAAAGCCAAGATCATATTTTGGAAGCGCGTGAAAGTGTTATTGGTGAAAGTGGTTTTCGCCGTTACTCTCATCGAATCAGTGACGTTATTTATGAAAGATTGACTGGTGAAAAAGGCGCGTTTTTAACTAAAATTGCCTATGTAATAGTACGTGATAATGATGATAAGCCTTATCAGTTAGTTGTTGCAGATTATGACGGATTTAATGAGCAAGTATTACTTCGCTCAAAAGAGCCTTTAATGTCGCCAGCGTGGTCACCAGATGGTACTAAGTTAGCGTATGTAACGTTTGAAAATCGTCAAAGCCAAATTTACATTCAAGATATATACACAGGTAAGCGCGAAATAATAGCAAGCTACCGTGGTATCAATGGTGCACCGCAGTTTTCGCCAGATGGTAAAAAGCTATTATTAGTGCTTTCTAAGGACAAGACGGGTGCAACAGAAATTTACTTGCTTGACCTAGCTACACGCAAAGAAACACGCTTAACAAATCACCGTAGCATAGATACTGAGCCATCTTGGCACCCTAATGGTCAAGATATTGTGTTTACATCTGAAAGGGGTGGTAATGCTCAGATTTATAAGTTAAATTTAAAAACTGGTAGGTCACAGCGACTCACCTTTGATGGTGATATGAATCTTGCTGGTTCAATAACACCAGATGGAAAAGAATTAGTGATGGTTAACCGTACCAACGGGCAGTACCATCTTGCTAAGAAAGAGCTGGCTACAGGCGCGTTCCAAGTATTAACGAGAACACGCCTAGATGAATCACCGAGCATAGCGCCAAATGGTTCGATGATTATATATAGCACGCTTCATAATAATAAACAGGTACTTGCGCTAGTATCGATGGACGGCCGCTTTAAGGCACGGTTACCTGTGCTAGACGGACAAGTAAAGGCACCAGCTTGGTCGCCATACTTACAGTAATATTACTGGTTTACTCAAAATAGGAATCTACTCAATGAAACTTAACAAAATACTTAAAGGCCTGCTAATTGCTGTGCCAGTAATGACATTAGCAGCTTGTAGCTCATCTTCAGATATTGATGAAGGTGCTGCAAACCAATCAAATCAAGGCGTTGTTGAGCAATCAACTAACACTGATACGGTTGAAGTTGCTACAATTTCTCCTGAGCAACAAGCAGAAGAACAACTTCGTCAAAAGTACGAAGCACTTCGTCAAGAGCAAGTAATATACTTTGATTTTGATACTGCGACAGTTGAAAGCAAGTACGCAGACTTACTTCGTGCACATGCTGAGTTTTTAGTTCAAAACTCATCAGTTAAAGTACTAATTGAAGGCCATGCAGATGAGCGCGGTACTCCAGAGTACAATATTGCATTAGGTGAGCACCGTGGCCAAGCAGTTGAAAAATACTTATTAAGCTTAGGTGTTTCAGCTAGCCAAATGTCAGTGGTAAGCTACGGTGAAGAGAAGCCAATGGTTAAGTCTCGCACTGAATCAGCTTTCGCTAAAAACCGCCGTGCGGTACTAGTTTACTAAGATAAGAGATATTATGAAGCCGAAAATTATTTTGGCAGCCATGATATTGAGCGGGAGCACCCAGTTAATGGCTGCTCCCGCTCCTGTTTCAGAAGCTGCGAGTTCACAATCAAGTATTGAGAAGCGATTAGCGTCGCTTGAGAATATGATGCAACAGCGTAACTTTTTGCAAGTTGAGTTACAGCAACAGCTTAACTTGTTACAAGACGAAGTAAGCCAAATTCGAGGTGTAACCGAAGAGCAAAGCTACAAGCTTGAAAAAGTACTGCAGCGTCAGCGTGAGTTGTATCAAGAAATTGAAAACCGCGTGAGCCAGGCTTATACACAGCCAGCAGCAGCTCCCACAACTGATTACACGCAACAAAGCAATGCACAGACCTATAGCAGTGACTTATCTGAAAATGAAGCCTATGAGCGCGCTGTTGCGTTAATAATGAAAGATAAACGCTATGACCAAGCGATTCCTGAATTTCAAACGTTTTTAACTACCTACCCAAACTCTGTCTATGCGTCTAATGCGCATTATTGGTTAGGGCAGTTGCTTACTATTAAAAATGATGGTGTAAAAGCAGTAGAGCACTTTAAAGTCGTTGTGAACGAATTTCCAAATTCTAATAAACGCCCAGATGCGATGCTAAAGTTAGGCACACTTTTACAAGATCAAGGTTCAGCGGCGCAAGCGCAAAAAATATTGAGCGATCTTATCAATCAATACCCAAGTACAACCGCTGCAAAACTAGCAACTGATCGTTTAGGAAACTAAAGTTCACTAGCGATTAAATTTCTAGTTAGGGCGAGCAAACTACATGGAAACTCTCGAAGAATCTTGGATTTGCATGTAGTTTGAGCACAAACGGTTTAATTTTGTGCATCTAGACATAAAAACTTAAAAAAAGAGACAATTTCGGTTGCACTCATTTTATAAATAAGTATTATAAGCGCCCGCAGCAAACGAATGGTTACCCCACTCGAAATGCGACAAAAAGAGCGGGTTATTAGCTCAGTTGGTAGAGCAGTTGACTTTTAATCAATTGGTCGATGGTTCAAATCCATCATAACCCACCATTCTTTGAATGGTCTTTTATCGGCGGATTTACGTAGAATACTAAGTTGTTATAAAACGCAACGTCAGAGCGGGTCATTAGCTCAGTTGGTAGAGCAGTTGACTTTTAATCAATTGGTCGATGGTTCAAATCCATCATGACCCACCATTCTTTATTCCTTGTGAATAGTGTGTGGCATCAATCGGCGGATTTACGCAGGCTTTAACTTAGAAATAAGTTAGCAACTGGAACGGGTTATTAGCTCAGTTGGTAGAGCAGTTGACTTTTAATCAATTGGTCGATGGTTCAAATCCATCATAACCCACCATTCTTTATTCCTTTGAATAGTGATTGGTTCCAATCGACGGATTTACGTAAAGTAGTAAGTTGCATTTAAACGCAACAATAGAGCGGGTTATTAGCTCAGTTGGTAGAGCAGTTGACTTTTAATCAATTGGTCGATGGTTCAAATCCATCATAACCCACCATTCTTTATTCCTTGTGAATAGTGTTTGGCATCAATCGGCGGATTTACGTAAGCTTCATTCATAATTGAATAAGTGCATAGAGCGGGTTATTAGCTCAGTTGGTAGAGCAGTTGACTTTTAATCAATTGGTCGATGGTTCAAATCCATCATAACCCACCATTCTATGAGTAGTTTTAATCGGCGGATTTACGTAAGTTTATTCAAAATGAATAAGCGCATGAGCGGGTCATTAGCTCAGTTGGTAGAGCAGTTGACTTTTAATCAATTGGTCGATGGTTCAAATCCATCATGACCCACCATTCTTTATTCCTTGTGAATAGTGTTTGGTATCAATCGGCGGATATACGTAAGCTTCATTCATAATTGAATAAGCGCATAGAGCGGGTTATTAGCTCAGTTGGTAGAGCAGTTGACTTTTAATCAATTGGTCGATGGTTCAAATCCATCATAACCCACCATTCTATGAAAGTTTTAATCGGCGGATTTACGCAGCTTTTTACAAAGCAGATTTATATTAGAGCGGGTCATTAGCTCAGTTGGTAGAGCAGTTGACTTTTAATCAATTGGTCGATGGTTCAAATCCATCATGACCCACCACTCTCTAATACTTTCCTTTATATTCTTTTTTAAATTCCCATTCTATTTTTTATAAACAGCTTAACTAGTTTGCTGTTATTTATGTTTATATTCTCGTATAATTCGCCCTAATTAATGCACTGTAGATAAGTGGTCGAGAACATGAGTCTAGCTCAAACTATTATGCCTGAAGGTTATATTTTCCCCCCTAAGCCAGCACCGTTAACAAATGACGAGCAAGGCGAATATAAAGCGCGTATAAAACAATTACTAAAAGATAAAAATGCAGTACTTGTTGCACATTATTATACCGATCCTGAAATTCAAGCACTTGCAGAAGAAACCGGCGGCTGCGTTGCCGATTCGCTAGAAATGGCACGTTTTGGTGCACGTCATGATGCAGATATGATCATCGTCGCGGGCGTGAAATTTATGGGCGAAACAGCCAAAATTTTAACGCCAAATAAAACGGTTGTTATGCCAACGCTTGAAGCGACGTGTTCGCTAGATATTGGTTGCCCGATAGACGAGTTCTCAGCGTTTTGTGATGAGCACCCTGACCGTAAAGTGGTTGTGTATGCAAACACCTCTACCGCAGTTAAGGCGCGTGCAGATTGGATTGTAACCTCATCATGTGCACTTGAAATAGTAGAGCACCTTGATGAGCAAGGCGAAAAAATCATTTGGGGCCCAGATAAGCACCTTGGTAGTTATATTCAAAAAAATACCGGTGCTGATATGCTTATGTGGAATGGTGCATGTATCGTACATGACGAATTTAAAACTAAAGCCTTAAAAGATATGAAGGCGCTACACCCAGATGCAGGCGTATTAGTTCATCCTGAGTCGCCAGCAGAAATTGTTGCACTTGCCGATTCGGTTGGATCTACGAGCCAATTAATTAAAGCTGCGCAAACAATGGACAATAAAAAGTTTATTGTAGCAACAGATCGCGGCATCTTTTATAAAATGCAGCAACTATGTCCAGATAAAGAGTTTTTTGCGGCTCCAACGGCAGGTGAGGGCGCTTCATGTAAAAGTTGCGCACATTGCCCTTGGATGGCAATGAATGGCTTAAAAGCGATTGAGGAAGCCCTCATAAGCCCTAAAGGTAAAGAAGTATTCGTTGATATGGATTTACGCGAAGGCGCACTTAAATCCTTAAATCGCATGCTTGAATTTACTGCGAGCATGGCTAAGTAATTTTAAAAGTATAAATTAAAACGGTTAGGTCTAAGATTTAGCCGTTTTTTGTGCCTATATATAAGCTATTGCTTGATAAGTAAGCATTTAAAGGCTCATATTTAAAAATGCCTTGCACCTTAAGGGTCTATTTCATACTATAGCGCGCTGTTGCATTACACAATTGCAGCACTGTGGAGGGATGGCTGAGTGGCTGAAGGCGCACGCCTGGAAAGTGTGTTTAGGTTTATCCCTAACGAGGGTTCGAATCCCTCTCCCTCCACCATTATTCTTAGAACCCAGTTACTAATATCGAAAGGTATTAGTAACTGGGTTTTTTAATGCCTCCGTAATGACTAACTATTAACTAAATAGAGTGTTGATAACATGCTTACAAGCTCATGTTTTTCAATTGGCTTAGAAACGTAACCATCAAATAACTGTCTGTATATTTCTTTTTGCTCTGTAAAAACATTAGCGGTTAACGCGATAACAATTTGTTCGTTATTAAGCGCCTTAATTTTTTTACATGCCTGAAGACCATCCATTTTCGGCATTTGAATGTCCATAAAGATAATGTCTGGCTTGTGTGACTCGTATAATGAGATTGCTTCTAACCCATTGTTGGCAATAATAATGGTGGCTTTTGTAGGCTCAAGCATCGCAGATGCAACAAGCTGATTTATTTTATTATCTTCAGCTAATAAAATAGTTTTTCCAGATAGGTCAGGAAGCTCAACATTTTTTGTTATTAATGTGCTTTCATCAATCTGTGCTTGTTTTAATGGTAAGTACACATAAAACTGACTACCTGAATCTAATTGGCTTGTTACTTTAATTTCGCCATTCATTAAACCTATTAATGATTTAGTAATAGGTAAGCCAAGACCTGTACCGCCATATTCACGCGTAGTTGATTGCTCTGCTTGTTCAAAGCGCTCAAACAATCGCTCTATAGCCTGCTCAGAAATTCCAATTCCGGTGTCTGATATACAACAACATATTTTATTTTCGTCGGTTAGCCTAAACGTTACTGTAACGCCACCCTGCGACGTAAACTTAATCGCATTAGATATTAGGTTTAAAAATATCTGTCTGAGTCTAACGGGGTCGCCCACCCAATACTTATGCTCAATATTAATTATAAATTTAAGGTATATATTTTTATCACTGGCTTGCAGGCCAAGATCAGACTCTAAGTGGTGAATAAGTTCAAAAAGGTCGAATGATTTATATTCTAATGAAAGCTTCCCAGCTTCAATTTTAGAAAAGTCGAGGATATCATTAATAATAGTGGTGAGTGAGCGGGTCGAATAAAGTGATTTTTTTAAATACTCTTTTGATTTTTCATTCAATGGCTGCTCTTGCAGTAACTGTAATGTACCTAGTATGCCATTCATAGGTGTGCGTATTTCGTGACTCATATTTGCTAAAAATTCAGATTTAGCTTGTGATGCCTGTTCAGCTAATTCTTTAGCATGTCCGAGAGCTTGTTCGTGATTAATTTGTTCGGTCAAATCGTATGCTACACCCAAATAGCCAACAATTTCATTTTCGTTATTTAATAAAGAGGTAACACTTATATTAACTTGTATGTGCTCGCCTGTAGAAGAAATGTATGTCCACTGATTGATATCAGGCTCTGTAGAAGTTGCTTTTAAGATAAACACTTCAAAACCAGGGAAAACAGGTTCATTTAACTCTGCACTAAGCTGTTTGGCTTTTTTTATAATTTCTTCTTTTAAATGAAAAATACCCGGATTTTCAATTCCAATAACGTCTTTTGCTCTATAGCCTAATAACTTTTCAGAGGCGGGATTAAATAAAGTAATTAAGCCATTTATGTCGGTCGCAATAATAGAGTAACTGGCACTGTTTAAAATACTTTGTTGAAGCATACTTATATCAGCAATTTCTTTAGTGCGTAATTTTACTTCTTTTTCTAATTTTAAATTTGTTTGCTGCAGCATATGCTTATTTTGTTTAGCTTTGATAATTCTTTGCTGTGTTCTTTGTGCTCTACGGTAAAAAAACAGCTGAATTATTAAAGTTATAAACATACAAATAAGGGTATAAAAAACACCATTGACAATAGCTTGATATTTACTCGGCAAGTGTAGTGATTCAATAAATGTGTCTGAAGCACTAAGTGTGATTTCCCATGTTCTTCCCATCACTTTAATTACTTTATTTAACTGATAATCAGCCGAGTTGCTTTTAATGCCGTAGCTAAAAAAGTCAGTTTTAACGTTGTTACCTATGTCGCTAATGACTAGCTTATTTTCATCAGCTTGGGAAAGAGAGTCTAAAATATTGTTTATTAATAAAGGGGAGTAAGTCCATCCAATTAATTGCTCTAAACGCTGGGTTTTATCAGTTGGAATAATAATATTTTTATAAACTGGTAGTAAAATTAAAAAGCCTTGTTTCGATTTGTTATCCGCTTGGATTAACGTAATAGGCGCCGATAATTGAACTTGGTTATTAATTGCAGAATTTAATGCTGCTTTTTTACGTGTACTTTCCGATGCAATATCGAGTCCTAGAGCCCGTGAATTACTTTGCTCAGGAAATATGTACTGAATAATAAAGTGCTCATCACTTTCGTTAGCTAGTTTATTTAGTTCGAATATTTGGTTAGGCCGATCGGATTTTGCAGTTTTTAAGAATTGAGCTAAGTTTTCGGCATTCACTTTTCTTATAAAGCCAATACCATTTGCTCCAGGGAATTCTTGGGCGTAGTTGCGACTGTTAGAGTAATTAGAAATTGTTTGGTAGCTTAAATTATTAACGCCAATGCCGTGTATAAATCCTTTTAAACCGTATAGCCCATATTTATATAAGTCGAATCTGCTAGTAACGCCTGTTGAGAGTGAAGAAAGGCGGTTGTTGAGGGCTTCATTTATTTTGTTATTAACAGCATCTTGATGTGCAGCGTGGGCAAAGTAAGTTAATACAATACCACTGATGAAAAAAATAGCATGAGTAAGCACCGAGATTAATAACCTTTTACTAACCGGTCGTCCTGAAAACATTAACTCATCCTTTATTATTAATATACTGACAGTATATCTGTTTTATCATCGAAATAAATATAGCACTTATTATTCAGGATACAACTTTGTTATTAATTAGAATATATATATTTTATAAAGGTTTAGAGTGGATGTAATATAAAAAGTTGATTTTACTCACCAAGATAAGACGAACATGTATATAAATATAATAATTTTTATGTTTTTTGCTACTTTATAGCGAACAACAAAAGTATTAGCTAAAGGTGCTGATTTTTATATTTATCGATTTTTTAGTGAATATTAGGTGCTCAAAAAACAACGGATAGCTTTTAGTTTTTGCTTATAACTTTACTTTGTTAAGTTTAAATAAAGTAAAATTTAACCAATATTATGACGCTTTTAAAGGGAACTATCGGTATAGGTTCGAGCGAGCAAGAGACGATGCTCACCTTACTTTTATAATTCATCCGAAACAAAACAAACACTTAATATTTTATAATATGAAAATTAAAACATTAAAAACTTATATTGTTCTATATTTTAGTAGCGTGAAAGAAAACGTGATTACTTAAAATGTAATTACCTTATGACATGTTTACCGTGTAGGTCGAAAAAATACATGCTGCTATGCACTGCACAGTTAAAACTTAAACAAAACAAGGTAACGGAGATAACTATGGCTCACCGAGTATCTAAATTACTTGCGGCAACAGGCGCAGTATTAACATGTATTTCTATTCCTTCGTATGCCGCTGTTAATGGGCTGACAGAACAAGATGAATTTAATATAAAACTTAGATCAATTTATTTTGACCGTGACTACGATAACGACGCAAGTGACGATTCAACTTTTGCTCAAGGTATAGAGCTCAATTACACATCTGGTTATATAAACGATTTAGTGAGTGTGGGTGTATCGACTTACACCGTGATGGATATTAATTCTACGGGTTCAGCCGCAGGTAATATTTTGCCAGCAGGTAATGAGAGCGGTGGAGTTGACGATAGCTTTTCTAAATTTGGACAATATTTTTTAGATTTTAAATTGGGCAACAATGGTCACGTTAAAGTAGGTGGGCAAAAAACCAAAAGTATGTTGCTTAAAAGCTCTGGGAGTCGGGCTATTCCTAATACTTTTAGAGGCGTTTTTGGCGATTATAAAATTGGTAACACTAAATTATACGGTTACGTTTACGATAAATGGAGCCGTCGACACGATGATAGATGGGAAGACTTTTCTACCGATCAATCGGCAACTGGTGCTATTAGCGTAATTTGGGGCGTAGGTGCTACGCATAAAAAAGACAATCTAATATTAGAGGCTGAATATTTAAATTCACACAATTATTTAAGTAAAATCGGGTTAAAAATCAGTTACGACATTAAGCTTGAGCAAAGTAAGTTAACCCTTTCAACTGGCATATTTACCTCACAAGATGATGGCGATTTATTTGTAACAGGCGTAGAGGGTGGTGATTTAGATGATGAAGATGCACCTGGTGCATTAACAGGTTTAACCAAAAGTGAAAACGATGGGTTTGCCTATTACCTAGATGCTGATTGGAAAAAAGATATTTGGAGTGTAGGTGCGGCATTTACTAAAGTAAGTGATGCTTGGATTGAAGATAATTTCAGTGGCGACCATGGTACAAACCCATTTCCAACTCGCTCATTAATTGGTGCCGATTTAACAAATCAAAATGAAACATCATGGCAAGCTCGTTTAGGAATTGATTTGAAAGCAGTATCGCCTGGCTTAACAACTAAATTTTACTACACAGACGGCAGCGATGCTGAAAACTCTGCGTTGGGTAAGTTAGGCGGTACAGCCGACGAAAAATATTGGGCTGTAGATACTCGCTATAAAGTTGAGAAAATAAAAGGCTTAAGCTTACGTTGGTTATTTGTAGATTATACAACCGAAAAATCAGGCAGTGTTGATGGTGTTAAAGGCGATAGAGCTGACCATCGAGTTTATGTAGATTACACTATTAAATTTTAACATGACTTTTAATAAGCCAATGCAAATTTTATGCATTGGTTTTGTTTCCTTTTTTAATTACCTTTATGATAAAACTAACAAATCAATAATAAAAATTAAGCTAATATATGTTTTCTCTTCAACAGTGGCAATCACAGGGTCAATTTACTCAAATTAGTGGCCATCAAATTTTTACTAAAACAGCTGGCGATATAACTAAGCCTGCGCTGCTTTTAATACATGGCTTTCCAAGTGCTAGTTGGGACTGGGAAGGTATGTGGCAAACCCTTAGTGAACATTATTTTGTAATTACACTCGATATGCTAGGTTTTGGTTTGTCAGATAAACCTAAAAATGCAGGCTATAAAATTACTGAACAAGCCGACTTATATACTCAATTTTTAAAAACGTTAAATATTAATGATATATATATTTTAGCTCATGACTATGGCGATACTGTGGCTCAAGAGTTATTAGCAAGGCAAGTCGTTAGCCAAAGTGACTTTAAAATAAACAGTGTGTGCTTTTTAAATGGTGGGTTATTTCCTGAGGTGCATAAACCCTTATTTATACAAAAGCTTTTACTTTCAAAGCTAGGTTGGATAGTGCCAAAATTAATGAATAAACAAAAATTTGCCAATAATCTACTTACTATTTTTGGTAAAAGTACACCGCCTTCAAAACAAGTGGTAGACACACTTTGGGAGCTGCTAATTTATAAAGATGGCTTAGCCGTAATGCCCAAACTCATTAGTTATATAAAGCAGAGGCAGCAAAACCGAGAACGCTGGGTTGGTGCCATCATAAATAGCAATATACCACTTACGTTTATAGCAGGCGCAGAAGACCCAATCTCTGGTAAGCATATGATTGAGCATTATAAAAAGCTTATTCCCAATGCGCGCGTACAAGAGTTTGTAGAGCTTGGGCATTATCCGCAAGTAGAAAATCCAGATGCAATTACGCAGGCTTATTTGAATTTTAGATATTGCCAATAAAAACGCGACTACTAAATTAAGTGCCGCGTTTATAAATTTTAGAACTCTGAGTATTTAGGCTTTGAACCTTAATATTTTTGCTTTGGCGCTTTTAATTGTTTTTCAAATTCATCTGAAAACAATATCGTGCCATCATCTTCCTCTGTAGGGAAGGCAGCAATAAGTAAGTCATCTTCCTCAAGACCCGGTGTCCAGCGACTAAACCAGTCAGCAAGTGGGATTGCTTTAGCGCTGCAGCCAGCCCATTCGCCAGTTGCCCATGCTTCTGCAAATTCGCGAGTTGGCCAAACTGGCACACAGTCGTCATCTTCGTTGGCAAGCATAACGCAGCCATCATCATCGTTTAAAATCCATACTTGCTTGAACTGTTGTACGGTTTCGAACATATAGGCTAGGCGTTTTTTTGCTCCAAGTCCTAAAATTACTGCGTGTTCTTCACTTAAATTTGGCGTTGTCATAATTAGCTCACTCTTAATTACTATTGATATTAGGGCGTGTTGACCTTTGTGGATTGAAATTTGTTCAATCTAGGGGCGATTAAATCGCGGCGCGAGGTTTGTAACCTAGTGGGCTAAGTAAAAACCGAGCAACAAAGAGTTAATCGTCCCTAGAAAGAACCCTTTGGGCAGCGCATGTTTGGTCTTTATGCTGCGTTATCGCCTATTTATGGGGAATAACCACACTACATAGGCTCTGCCCTGCCTAAAAACCAAACATACTGCTGCAAATTCACCCACCAAAGATCAACACGCCCTAGTATATCTAAATTATATGCACACAAGTATATCGAGTTATATGACAGAGTGTTGAAAAGTTGCTATTTAATTTCAGCAATGCAGATCTAATTTGTAGATTGATCAGTATAATTTCTCACTAATTTGAGCGATCATTCAAAAATAAGCTTGAATGTTTGTAAAAAGGCCACATTGTAGTAAGCATATACTTAATGAAGGATTGAAAAATGACAACTGATCTACTTGCTCCGTTTAAATTAAATAACACGATTGAGCTTAAAAACCGCGTACTTATGGCGCCATTAACGCGTTGTATGGCTGACGATAACTTAGTGCCAACACAAGATATGGTTGAATATTATGCTCGCCGTGCCGAAACCGGTTTAATTATTAGTGAAGCAACTATTATTCGTCCAGATGGACAAGGTTACCCAAATACTCCGGGTTTATTTAGCAGTGAGCAAATTCAAGGTTGGAAAAAAGTAACTGACGCAGTGCACGCTAATGGCGGCAAAATGTTTGCACAGCTTTGGCATGTTGGCCGTGTTGCACACCCTCACTTTTTTGATGGCGATGTACTTGCTCCATCGGCAATTGGCGTTGAAGGCTCTGTACCACGTATGCGTGAGCTTACATACATCACACCAAAAGCAGCCACTACTGATGATATTAAAAGTCTAGTTGCTGATTTCGCAAAAGCTGCTGAAAACGCAATTGAAGCAGGCTTTGATGGGGTAGAGATTCACGGTGCTAACGGTTATTTAGTGGACCAATTTTTACATTACGCTGCAAATACACGCAGCGACGAATATGGTCAAACGCCTGAAAACATGTCGCGTTTTGCACTAGAAGTAACCGATGCGGTTATTGCTGCTGTAGGCAGTGATCGTACTGCACTTAGATTAACACCGGGTGCTTACTTTAATATGAGCGAAGATAGTCGCGATAAAGCGGTATTTGATTACTTATTAACAGAACTTGAAAGCAGAGAATTAGCGTACTTACACGGCGGTATTTTTGACGATAGCATGCGCTTTGACTCGCTTGAAGGCAAAAGCATCTCTGAATTTTTACGTGCAGGCTACAAAGGTACATTAGTAGGTGTGGGTAGTTATAGTTTTGAGTCAGCAAAAGAGGCTATTAACGATGCTAAGTTTGACTTAATCGCTATTGGTCGCCCACTTATTGCAAACCCAGATTACATTAGCAAAATTGCAAACGGTGAAGAGTTAGTACCATACAGCGATGAAATGCTTGCACAATTGAAATAAATTACTATTTGTAATAAGTTCTAGAAAATAATTAAGACACCCAAAGTTAAACCTTTGGGTGTCTTTTTTTGTACATATTCCCGCCATAAATCTTCCATATTTGTTTAATTTTTATGTAAATAAAGTTCATCCTCGTTGTCATATTTAAAATTCATACTGTCCGCGTTTTCATATTTCATAATTAAAATCAAACGGGACAACAATGTACGCTTTAAAAAACAAATCGCTTTTGAGCATGGCAATTGCCATGGCTGTATCAACATCTAGTTATGCTAACGACAACACCATAGAAGAAGTAACCGTGGTTGCTAAACCAACGAGCTACGCTAATAATGTTATTGAGCCTGCAATGCTTGAGCAACAAAGTTCGGTATCGAGCATATTATCGGTTATTGATAATTTACCGGGTATTAGCATAAATGAAGGTGATGCATTTGGTGGCGACGATTGGTCTACTACAATCACCATGCGTGGTTTTAGTATTGATGGAAACCAACAACAATTAGGTATGACCGTTGATGGCATTCCCAATGGTGGCTCTAATTATGGCGGTGGTGCTAAAGCTAACCGTTACCTAGATAGCGAAAACCTTGCAACGGTTGAAGTAGGTCAAGGTACGTCTGATATTAAGTCGGCTTCACTTGAAGCACTAGGCGGGACATTTAACTTTGTAAGTAAAGACCCAAGCCTTGAAAAAGGCACTACCTTTGCTTATACATCAGGCAGCCACGATGCCACGCGTTATTACTTTAAACACGAAACAGGCACTGTTTTTAATAACACACAAGCGTACGTAAGTTACTCGCAAACAGATACAAGCCGCTGGATTGGTTCAGGCAGTAATGGGGGCAAAGACAACCAACACGCAGAGCTTAAGTTTGTATCTAATTTTGAAGATTTAACGCTCACTGGTCGTTTATCTTACGACGATGTAAGCGAGACAAACTATAACAGCGTAAGCCTTGAGCAGTTTGAACAAACACCCGATTGGGATCAGCTAACATGGAATTGGACAGGAGTTCCGCATTTTGACCAAATGTTTGCAGAAGGTTGGGGAACGCTTCGTGAAAATACCTTAGGCTATTTAAAATTTGAATACGCGATTTCGCCAACTTCATTATTAACCGTTAGTCCTTATTATCATAAAAATTCAGGTCGCGGCGATTGGATCCCACCTTATTTAACAACGCCTGTTGATGAAAATGGCGAACCAACAACACAGGGCGGCACTAATGCAGGCTCTTATGGTTTTGCTGATAGTGAGGGCAACCCGCTTGCACCAAATGCCGATTGTACGCAAAGTTTGAGCTGGCCATGGGAGTCGGGTCCTGGTTTAAATCCTGCGTGTTACGATGCAACAGCAACGCCGGTTATGTCTTACCGCCATACGCATTACAACAAAGATCGCTTAGGTGTAACGGCAAATTACCAAGCTACATTTGGTGATCACGATATAGAAGCGGGCTTTTGGTATGAGCAAAGCGAGCGTGACGAGTCGCGTGATTGGCACAAAGTAATTGATGCGCGTATTTATCATCACTTTGATAGCACGCCTTACTGGACACAATACAAAAACACCTTTGATACCGATACATTCAAATGGTACCTACAAGACTCGATTAATTTTGGTGACTTAACGTTAAATATTGGTGCAAAACAGTATTTAGTTGAATTACAAAAGTACGACCACTTTGCTAACGAAAGATCAGATAAAGTAGATAGCGACTCAGACGTGTTATTTAGCGGGGGTGTATTGTATCAGCTAAATAACAGCACAGAATTATTTGCCAGTTACAGCGAGAATTTTTCAGCAATAAAAGACGGTGTACTTGAGCGAGATAGCTCAACACTTACAAACATAGAGCCAGAAACTGCCGACAACATCGACTTTGGTGTACGTTACCAAGCCGACAGATTAACCCTTACAGCAACGGCTTACAGTGTTAAGTTTGATAACCGCATTACCTTTATTGCGCCTGGTAGTGGCACAGACGGCATTGATTACACGATTGGCACAAATGGCTCGTACGTAAATGTAGGGGGTATTGACTCAAATGGGCTCGAGCTTGCAGCAAGCTATATGTTAACAACAAGCTGGAGCGTGTACTCGTCGTATACTAATAGCAGTTCTGAGTATTCATCCGATGATCCAAATGCATACGATTCACAGGGTGTAATATTAAAAGATGAAAGTGGTAATGAGGTCGCACCAAGCTTTAGAAAAGGCGACAGCATAATAGATTCATCAGAGGATTTGTTTGTGGTATCTACCGATTACTTTAGCGATGGCTTTCGTGTTGGTTTATCGGCTAAATACACCGGCGAGCGTTTAGGTGCATGGCAAGACGAAGACACTCGCACGCGTAATAAAGTAGACGGCTACACCGTACTTGATTTTAATGCAGGTTATTCAACTGACGTAGATGCAGGCCCGTTTAAAGCCATTGACGTATCGTTTGTTGTTTATAATGTTACTGACAAAAGCTACTTAGCAGGTGGTACCGGTAACGGCTCTACTTATTACATTGGTGCGCCTCGCACTGCGGCAGTTACATTGACCGCTGACTTTTAATTAGGTTTTAGTAATTGAATTAAAATATAGCCCATCATTGATGGGCTTTATTATATGAAAGGGCGCAAACGCGATGAAAACAATTATAAAAGTAACACTATTTAGCTTAAGTGTATTAGCGAGCAGCTTTGCAACAGCAGCGCAAAATGTAGTGCTGGTAACGCTTGACGGGGTACGCTGGCAAGAAGTATTTAATGGGGCTGATAATAGCTTAATTAATAATACTGATTTTGTTAAAAAGCCTGAGCAATTAAAGACCCAATTTTGGGCAAAAACAGCAAATGAGCGCCAGCAATTACTTATGCCTTTTTTAACGCAAGTAGTGGCTAAAAAAGGGATTATAATTGGCGATAGAGCTAACGGCTCTACTATGTCGGTAAGTAACCCGTGGTATTTTTCATACCCTGGTTACAACGAAATACTCACCGGTGAAGTTGACGAAAGTATAAATAGTAACAACAAAGTGCTCAACCCAAATAAAACTATTTTAGAGCGTTTAGATAAGTTACCTGAGTTTAAAGGTAGCACAGCCTTATTTGGTAGTTGGGATGTATTCCCATACATTGTAAATACTAAGCGCAGTAACGTGTATGTAAATGCAGGTTTTATGTCAATTGAAGAGAATTTATTCACCGATGCGCCGCTGTTAAATGCGCTACAAAGTGAAATCCCCAGTCCTTGGTATAACGTACGACTAGACAGTTTTACATATCGCTTTGCTAAAGCGTATATGTTGGCTAAAAAGCCTAAGTTGTTGGTGATAAGTTTAGGCGAAACCGATGACTTTGCGCATGATGGTCATTACGAACAATACCTTAAATCGGCAAGGCAAAGTGACGCTTTTATAAAAGACTTATGGGCAACTATTCAAACTACAGCGGGTTATAAAAATAACACCACACTAATTATTACTACTGATCACGGCCGTGGCAATAATGCCAATGATTGGCAACATCACAGCTCTAAACGTGCACTTGCTGAGCTAGAGTTAGGTGAAAATACCTACCCAGAAGGAATTGTCGGCTCTGAACATATTTGGCTTGCAGCCATCGGCCCCGCAATAAAAGGACGGGGCTTAATTAAAACTGAAAATGAGCTTAAACAAGTACAAATAGCAGCGACCGTTTTAAAGGCTCTTGGGCAGAATCCAAATGAAATAAATTCAAATATGGCGCCAGCTATTAGCGAGATTTTAAAATGAAGAACCTATTAAAACCATTAACCCTATCTGCCTTGGCGCTGAGTTTGGTTATTAGCGCAAGTGTTACTGCCGCGCCATCTAAAATCCTGTTTGGTTCGTGTGGGCATCAAGATAAAAACATACCCATATTTAATACAATTAACAAAGAGCAGGGGGATTTGTTTATATTTTTGGGTGACAATATTTACGGCGATACCAACGATATGGATATACTTGCCGATAAATACCAACGTTTAGGGGCAAAGGCGGGTTTTAAAATCTTGAAAGCGCAAACGCCTATCATTGCCATGTGGGATGACCACGATTATGGCCAAAACGATGCAGGTAAAGAGTATCCGCATAAAGAGCAATCACGCCAAATTATGCTTAATTTTTGGGATGAACCTGCAAACTCAGCACGTCGCACTCGTCCTGATGGAATTTATACCTCGTACATGTATGGTGAAAATGAGCAAACCATACAAATAATAATGCCTGATTTACGTTGGAACCGTGATGCGCTAAACCATGTAAGCGAGCTTGAATACGACACTAAGCGTAAGTTAAATAACCAAGGCCCATATAGTCCTAGTGAAGTAAAGGGCGCATCAATGCTAGGTGAAGCCCAGTGGCAATGGCTTGAACAAGAGCTTAAAAAGCCTGCTGCAATAAAATTGATTGCCTCAAGCTTACAGCTTTTACCCGATTTTACAGGTTGGGAGTCATGGGCAAACTTTCCTGAAGATAGAAACCGTTTATTTGCATTGATTAAAAAGCATAAGGTAAATGGGGTAGTGATCATCAGCGGCGATACGCACTGGGGTGAAATATCAAAGTATCAGCAAAACCTTGATTACCCATTAATTGAGATGACCAGCTCTGGCTTAACTGAAAAGTGGAAAGATGTAAGCCCTAACAAACACCGAGTAGGGAATTTTACTCATAACGTAAATTATGGTGATTTAAGCATAGACTGGCAGCAAATTGACCCCACTATTTCACTTAAATTAAAAGGCATTGATGGCGAAGTAATAATGCAAAGTGACTTTAGTTTATCAAGTATTAGCCCTTATAAATAAACTCACTACTACGCACAGTATATAAAATAGATGCTGTGCGTATAAAATCTGTAAGTTAGTTCTTAACTCTCTGATTTATTAAAGCCAATTACCCGTTTGCGCTACCCCTAATATTGAAAATATCTTACACTGGTTTTATCTCAAGCAAGGTCAGTGTTATATGCTAAATATTATTCAATCAAACCGGATGGAAGCCCTGCAAGCGCAGTTCCACCAGCTGTTAAAAGTAAACCCATTGCAAAGCCCGTTCGACAAAGAAGTAGTGCTAGTGCAATCGCCGGGTATGTCGCAGTGGTTAAAAATAGGTTTGAGCGAAAACTTAGGGGTTGCAGCGCAGGTAGATTTTCCGCTGCCGTCGAGCTTTATTTGGCAGTTGTATCAGCAATTACTGCCAAATGTCCCTAAAGAGTCGGCATTTAATAAGCCCAACCTTGCTTGGAAGCTGTTCGCAATTTTACCAACCTGTATTGACGAGCCATTATATTTGCCGCTAAAAACCTATTTAGAAGGCGATATCGACGGGCAAAAAACCTTTGCGCTGTGCGAAAAAATAGCCGATGTGTACGACCAATATTTAATGTACCGACCGCACTGGATAGCCACATGGGATAGTGGCAAAGATGAGCTTGATGACGTAGATGTAACCATTGCCCCATGGCAACCTGACTTATGGCGACGCATTGTAAAGCTAAGTCAGGATCTTGGGCAAAGCCAATTTCATCGCGCTAACATGCAAGGGCAGCTACTTGCAGCCCTTGAGACGATGGATAATAGCTTACTGCCACAACGCATTAGCTTATTTGGTATATCGGCGATTGCCAGTTCCCAGCTAGAGGTGTTTGAAGCGCTGAGTAAAAAAACTGAGGTTATATTATTCTTTTTTAACCCGAGTGAGCATTACTGGGGCGATATTATAGATGAAAAAACAGCAGCTAAAATAAGCGCTAAATACGCCAAAATGCCGCTGGTGGAAGCGCAACAAAAAAAACAAACCAACCCAGATGAAGAATACTACTTTATAGGTAATCCGTTGTTATCGTCGTGGGGTAAATTAGGTCGCGACTATTTTGAACAACTTGTACAGTTAGATGCCCGTTGGATTGATGGTTTTATTGATGTGTTTGACGACACCTTACTAGGGCAAGTACAAAGCGAGATTTATCAGCTTGCGTTTAAAGGCGAATCACTGACCGATAACAAAGAGTGGTTTATAAATGACGAAGGTAAATTACCAATCAGCGCAACCGACACCAGTATTACGCTCAGCGATTGCCATACACCGCTCAGAGAAGTTGAGCGCTTGCACGACTACTTACTTAACTTGTTTAATCAAAACCCAACGCTTACCCCCAAAGACATAATTGTCATGATGCCCGATGTAGGCACTTACAGCCCTTATATTGAAGCCGTATTTGGCGGGGCACAAGGCAGCCGCTTTATTCCTTACGCATTGGCCGATTTAGCCATAGAGCAAGAAAAGCCTGTCCTTAGTTCATTTGCGAGTTTAGCTAACTTACCGTTTTCGCGCTTTGGTGTGTCGGATATTCTCGATTTATTACAAGTGACGCAAATAGCCGAAAAATTTGGGCTTGAAGCACACGAATACGAGCAAATTCAATACTGGCTTGAACGTGTTGGGGTTAAATGGGGTATAAACGCAGCGCATAAAAGAAGCTTTGATTTACCCGCTATCGATTTAAATACCTGGCAACATGGGCTTAACCGTTTACTGCTTGGTATTGCTATGCGCGACGAACAATGCCCGTTTAACGGTATTTACAGCGCTGATGAAGTAGAAGGCATGGCGCTTGATACACTCAACAAGCTCGTGCACTTTATTGATGTACTGCAAAGCTTTAAAGAGCAGCTAACGCCCGATGACACGCTCACTAATAAAGCGCATATTTTAAGCGAGCTATTAAACGCCATATACGAAAGTGAAAGCGACGACAGCTGGGATTTATTAGTACTTCAAAACGTGCTCGAAGAGTTACAAAAACACCACGAAAACGGCGATTACAGTAAAGTGGTTTCGCAGCGTATTGTTAGTTACTTAGTTAAACAAGGCATTCAAGAAAAAGGCGTAGGGCAGCGGTTTTTGGTTGGGCAAGTAAACTTTTGTACGCTTATGCCCATGCGCGCCGTACCATTTAAAGTGGTATGCATGCTGGGCTTAAACGATGCTGACTACCCGCGTAACGTACAACCCATTGGTTTTGACTTAGTGCCTTATTCTAAAAAGCAAAAAGGTGACCGATCACGTAAATTAGACGACCGCTACTTATTTTTAGAAGCGCTACTGAGTGCCCGCGACAACTTATACATGAGTTACATTGGTCGCTCGTGTTTTGATAACCAACCGCGCATGCCATCAACCCTTGTAAGTGAGCTTTTAGAATACATAGGGCGCAGCTTTGTATTAAGCGAAGAAAGCGAAAAAGCACTGCCTGCATGTTTAATCAACCAACAGCATTTACAGCCCTTTAATAGTGCGTATTACTTAAAGAACGAGCAAACTAATAGCGCGCTGAACAACCACAGCTACAACCCTATTTGGCTGCCGAGTGAGTCAATTAAACCAGAGCCAGTTACCGCGCTTGATGTTGTTGTGCCAGAACAGTTAGATCTTGATGTGTTTATTAGGAGTGTGTGCAGCGCACAAGAGAGTTTTTATCAACAAACATTGGGCTTACGACTGCCACAATTTAACGAAGTAGCAAAAGACGAAGAACCATTTAGCTTAGATGCACTGCGCCGTTATTTTTATCTTGATGAAATACTTAAAGCCAATATAAACGAGCAACCACTAAGTACCGAACAAATACTGCAGCGAGGTGAGTTACCTCAAGCCAATGTCGGCAGCCTCATATTTGAGAGTATGGAGCACCGAGTTGACGCGCTTGCAGGGCAAGTAAAAGAGCACATTAAAGGCGGAAAAAGTGAGCCAATAGAAGTTTTGCTTACAATTGAAGGCACTAAAATAGAGGGATGGCTCAATCATGTTTATTTGCAAAAACAAGTGTTTTATCGCAGCGCGAGTATTAAAGCGAAAGATTTAATTAAAGGCTTTATTTATCACCTTGCAGCGCAAAGTATGGAGCATCACGTAGAAACATTGTTACTTGGGCTTGATAAGCAAATTACCTTTGCGCCCATAAGCAAAGCCGATGCCGATGCACTATTAGCCGATTGGTTTGAGTTATACAAAGCGCTGCGCGCAGAGCCTGTGCCGTTTTTTCCGGTAAGTGGTTATGAGTACGTTAAAAGCGGCGGCGATATAACAAAAGCAATGAGCAAATTTAGCCCGCAATACATAGGGCGAGGCGAGGGCGAAAATCCGTATATTCGCTTAACGGTGCAATCGCTAAACGACTGCCAAGAAGAATTTATAAAATGGAGTGATAAATTGCTCACGCCTTTATTTGAACATGCAAAGGAGAGTGACCATGCAAGCACTTAATCCTCTTACTATGCCGCTCATTGGTCAAAGTTTAATAGAAGCCAGTGCGGGTACCGGCAAAACTTATACAATTACGGGGCTGTATTTACGTTACTTACTAGGCATGCAAATAGAAGGTGAGTTAAATACGCCGCTCAGTGTTGAGCAAATTTTGGTAGTAACCTTTACCGACGCTGCCACCCAAGAAATTAAAGACCGCGTACGCAGCCGAATTATTGCTGCACGCGACGCACTGCTTGGGCAAGACCCAAATGACGAACTCATTGAAGGCGTAATTGCCAAAATTGACGATAAACACCGCGCCTTTGATTTACTCGATGCGGCTGCTAAATCAATGGACGAAGCCGCTATTTTTACCATTCATGGCTTTTGTCAGCGGATGCTAAAACAACATGCGTTTGAGTCGGGTGTGGCGTTTAATCTCGAATTTATTTTAGATGAGCGCGACATACTGCTCGAAACTATTAAAGATTTTTGGCGTGCGTTTGTATACCCACTTAATAAAGAACGCACCGATGCTATTTTAGATGTATTTGCCGCACCAGAGTCTTTATTCGCTCAAGTGGCGAGCATTTTAAACAAAGCTAATGCGCACATTACACCACAAATAAATTTAGATGATGTATGGAAAGCGCGTGACGAATACGTAACCCGTGTGCCTGCATTTAAAAAAGCGGTGTTAGAGCAAGAGTTTATCGGTGCTATTAAAAGCTCGGGTTTAAGCGGGTCTAAAACGCCAGCACGAAAAGGCAGCCTTAGTGCGCTTGAGGCATTTTGTTTAGGCGGCGATTTGTTTTTTGAATTTGGCACTAACAAGTATTCGTTTGAAGTATGGAGTACAGAAAACCTAAGCGATGCAGGCAATTATAAAAAAAATCAGCCATTATTTGTGCATCCATTACTGAGTCAGTTTGACGAGCTTGCCGCACTTAATAACACCATAAACCAAGGGCTCAAAATAGCGGTTGTACAACATGCAGCACGCTGGGTAAAAGCCGCAATAGTTAAGCGTAAACAAGAGCAAAGCGTTATCACCCCAGATGACTTATTGACTAATTTACACAGTGCGCTTAATAACGAGCAAGGCGACGTACTAGCGCAAAAAATTGCGCAGTTGTTTCCGGTTGCCATGATTGATGAATTCCAAGATACCGATCCGATTCAGTACGGTATTTTTAGTAAAATTTATGGGCAACAAAATACCACGCTTGCCATGATAGGCGACCCTAAACAGGCTATTTATGGCTTTAGGGGCGCAGATATTTTTACGTACATTGGCGCAAAAGAGGCAGTGCAGACTGATCAGCAATTTACGCTGGGGACTAACTTTCGCTCAAGCACCGATATAGTCAATAGCGTTAATAGTTTATTTGGCAAACACGCTAACAGCTTTATTTATAACGACGCCATACCCTTTAACGCAGTAGCTGCTAAAGGCAAAAAAGCGGATGACTCTTTTTTAATTGATGGCAAACCCGCTACCGCATTCGAATTTAATGTATTTGTAGATGAAGCCGCCGATGAAAAGAACAAACCAACTAACAAAGGTGTAGGGCAAGCGCATTTAGCCACTCACTTTGCGAATAAAATAGTGACTCTGCTTGAAAAAGCTAAACAGGGGGACGCGTGCATTGGCAGTAACACTGTAAGCGCTGCCGATATTTGTATATTAGTGCGCGACCGTGTTGAAGCACAAATAATGAAAAAAGCGCTTAGCGAAGCCAAAATAGCCAGCGTGTATTTATCGCGCGAAAGCGTTTTTAGTCAAGAGCTTAGCCATCACCTACTTAACTTTTTAACAGCGCTGCATGGTCAATATGACGAGTCATTGCTGCGCGGTGTTTTAGCTGGCCCGTTATTTTGTTTAAGTTATAACGAAATACATGCACTCGCCGATGATGAAAATAAATGGCAAGACTACTTAAACTTTTTTGCACAACTTAGCCACATTTGGAACAAGCAAGGCGCTATGGCCATGCTTGAGCGCTTAATGAGCCATAACCAGCTTAGCGCTAAATGGCAAGGGTTGGGATATAACGTTGAGCGTTGGCTGACGGACTTTAGGCACTTGGGCGAAATACTTCAGCAAAAACAAATAGAGCTTGAAGGCACGCTGCGTTTGCTGCGATGGTTTGCACAAAAGGTAAGCCAACAAGATGGCGAAACCGTGCAAGTACGCCTAGAAAGCGACGCCAACTTAGTTAAAATAGTCACTATGCACGCCTCAAAAGGGCTTGAATACCCACTGGTATTTATGCCGTTTGCCAGTGGCTATCGCGAAACAAAAGAAGCGCTTTATCATAATAATGGCAAGCTAGTTTACGATTTAAGTAAAGACGAAGATGCCCTGCAAAAAGCAGAGCAAGAACGCCTAGCTGAAGATTTACGCCTGCTTTATGTAGCGCTTACTCGCGCCGTACATTTTTGTGCGCTTGGTGTTTATAACATTGGGCAAGGACAAAGTAGCCGCTTGGCTATGCAAAGTAGTGCACTTGGGCATGTTTTATTTGCAGGGCTTGAACTTGCCAGTAGCCAAACATGGCGCACGCATTTAAGTGAGTTTTGCGACGCTAATAGTGCGATGAGCTATCAGCAATTTACCTCACAAACATTATTAGAGCAGGGAACGCTTTGTTTTAGTAATAGTAAAATTGCGCAGCAAACATTAAGTGTTAATAGAGTAACGGCAAATATTGAGCGTAACTGGCGAGCAACTAGCTTTAGTGCATTGAGCTTTAAAAAGCACAGCGACCAATTAGCCCCAGGGCGAAGTGATGAAGATCACGAAAAAGACGAGTTTGCAGTGCAAGAGGATGAACTGCCATCACCTTATAGTTTTCCTAAAGGGCCAAAGCCGGGTAGCTGTTTACACGAAATATTTGAACAAATAGATTTTATTAGCCCAATAGTTCACCCAACTAATTCCGAGCAAAACTTATCTGAGGTAGTTAAGCGCAGCCTTGAAAAATACCACATAGGTGAGCAATGGCGAGAAGTGGCTGAAAAATGGGTGCTTGATGTTCTTGCGTGCCCCCTAGATAAAAGCTCTCTAGAAAACAGCCTTCTTTCATTGGGTGTGCTTACACCCAATGATTGCCTAGTCGAAATGGAATTTAATTTACCACTTGAGAGCTTAAGTGCACCTAAGCTAAACGAAATGCTGGTGAAACATTTTGGCTTTACGCAAAGTAAGCTTGAATTTTCACAAGTTAAAGGCTTGTTAAAAGGCTTCGTCGATTTAATATTTTGCTACCAAGGTAAATATTATATTTTAGATTATAAGTCTAATTATTTAGGCAGTACGCCAGCTGATTACGAAGGCGATATGCTTGAGCAAGCGATGAGCAGTCATCAGTATCATTTACAGTATTTAATCTACACGGTAGCGCTGCATCGTTTATTAAAACAACGTATAGCTGATTACTCGATAGAAACCCATTTAGGCGGCGTGTATTACACGTTTTTACGTGGAATGCCGACAGGGCAAGGCGTGTACTTTAAAAAGCTAACTGAAGAACAAGTGATTATTTTAGATGGCTTATTTAGCCAAGGAGCTATGCTATGAGCGATTTAAATGAGCAACCTGGCTTGTTTGACGATATAGACGAGACACTTAATAATGAAGCCGCAGAGCCTCTTACTTCAAAAAATGTAGCACAAGATGCCCCATTAGAGGATATTGTGTTAAATAATACGATTACCGAAGTCCCGTTACTTGAGTATTTATTAGCGCAAAACCGACTGCGTGTAGTTGATGTGAAGCTCGCTGAATTACTGTGTGCTAATGACATTGAGAAAACTCACAATGAACTGTTTTATATTATTTTATTGCTGTGCTTATCGCAGCAAAGCCAGCATAGCTGCCTAACCTTAAGTGAAGTTGATTGGAGTAATCCTTTTAATTTGCGCAAAAGCGACTTTAATAAACTCGATGGCAATGTACCCAGTACGCTAAGCCCGTTTAGTGATGACTTTAACGTACATACGGCGCTTAATTATTTACAAAGCCATGAAAGCGTGGGCGAAAATAAACCACTGCAGCTGTTTAACGAGCGACTTTATTTTGCGCGCCTTGCCGGTTATGAGCAAACACTCGCGGATAGACTATTAAGCATGAGCGAGCGAAAGCTCAATATTAATAATGAAGTATTGGCTGAACTTTTAAATACCTATTTTCCTGCTGATTCAACAATTGAAACTGATTGGCAAAAAGTGGCGTGTGCGATTGCGGCCACCAAAGGCTTTAGTGTGATCACGGGTGGCCCAGGTACAGGTAAAACTACCACAGTGACTAAGTTGCTGGCTATTTTGCAGTCGCTTTATAAAACCGCGCCCCTTAGTATTAAGCTGGTGGCCCCTACAGGTAAAGCCGCTGCACGTTTAAGTGAGTCTATTTTGGGCGCTAAAAATAAGCTCACAACGATTCCTGATGATATAAAAGCGCTGATCCCGCAAAGCGCTCAAACGATTCATCGCTTATTGGGCGTAAAACCGTTTACTAATAAATTTAGACATAACAAAAGTAATCCGCTGCATTTAGATGTACTAATTATTGATGAAGCCAGTATGGTCGATTTATCGCTGATGGCTAAATTAATAGAAGCACTTCCTGCGCACGCGCGATTAATACTCCTAGGTGATAAAGATCAGCTTGCCTCGGTAGATACCGGCAGCGTAATGAGCGATTTATGCCAAGGTTTAACACTTGGGCAAACGCCACGCTATTCGCAAGCACGTTGTGATGAGCTAAATAGCTTATGTTTTAATAATGAGCCTAAGCTCGTAGCGCAAAGCGTGAGTGAATTTAAACTCGCAGATTGCATTGCCTTTTTACAACACAGTTATCGATTTGATGCACAAAGCGGCATTGGTCAACTCGCACTTGCGGTAAACACCAATAACACCGGTATTTTAAATTACGTAGAGCAAGAAAGTAGTGAAGGGCGCTTTAACGATGTAATTTTAGATTACGACTTTGTAGCAAAACCAATTGAAAAGCTCGTTAAAAGTGCAGGAAGTCATTATGCAAAGTACCTTAACTTAATGGCTCAAGGTGCAAGTGTTGCACAGGTGCATGCTGCTTTTGCTAGTTATCAGCTTTTAGCTGCGGTACGAGAGGGCGATTACGGCGTGCATAGCTTAAATCAACGAATAGAGCGCGTGTTGCAACAGCAAGGTTTAATTACCGTAAGTCCTAATACTCACCACTACACGGGTATGCCTATTATGGTGAGCCAAAACGATTATCAACTTAAGTTATTTAACGGTGATATTGGTATTTTAATGCCCGATGAAAGTAATCAACTCAAAGCCATATTTATTGATGAGCAAGGTAATCAACGAGCATTTTCGCCAGCACGACTCCCTGCGCACGATAAAGTCTATGTAATGACTATTCATAAATCACAAGGTTCAGAGTTTAGCTACACAGCCATGGTACTGCCACCGCTAAAACAAGCGCGCATGGGTATCAACAGGCAATTAGTGTATACGGGAATAACCCGTGCTAAAAACACCTTTGAGCTGGTGGCTGATAAAAAAGTACTACAACTAGCGATGAATAAAAGCGTATCGAGAGCGTCTGGATTGTATGAAAGATTAAAGTTTGAGAATTAAAGGTTCTGCTGGGACATAGAAGTTATTTTATTGATGTATCCACATATTTGCAGATACCAGTGTTTATGTATTGGCTATTTTAAAACTTTCTGAATCTAGTAATTAAAGCTCTTATTATTTATCGCGTTATAAATAATATCTTCTATAATAAAATTAATTTCATTTCATATCGAATGTATTAGTAGGGATATTAATGTTTTTTTCTAAAAATAAACAAAACGAAATAGCTTCTCTAAAAGCTGAACTTTACCCATTACAACAAGTATGGGAAGGGCTTTACCGAGAGATGTTAGTACTAAACATTCTTTATGATGGCCGAATTTCGCACGCCAATGATAAGTTTTTAGAAAACCTAGGCTACAGTGAAGATGATCTAACTAATAATTCTTTTGACGATTTTATTACAGATTCGTCTCGTCAATCTTCAGAATTTAAAAGCCTACAGCAAGCTATTAAAAAAGAAGGGCATTGGGGCGGTGCATTGCAAGTTATGCGCAGCGATGGTAAAGCTGAATGGTTACGTTTAATAGTACATCCAGTAAAAGGGGAGCAAGATCAGTTGCTCTATTTTTCTATATTCGGAAGTGTACTTACAAAAACAATTACGGCTTCTCGCGAGCAAAGCGATACTATTAAAGCGATATATCGCTCTATGGCGGTAATTGAATTTGATTTAGAGGGCCATGTCTTAAAAGCAAATGATCAGTTTTTAGCTGCAATGGGTTATCAAGAAAGTGAAATACTAGGTAAACATCACCGTACGTTTTGTGAGGCTTCAGAGTATAACTCCCAAGAGTATCTGCAATTTTGGGCTAAATTAAGAGAAGGTAAGTTTATTGCTGAGCGTTTTAAGCGTGTAGATAAACATGGCAACATTGTTTGGCTAGAAGCGTCATATAACCCAATCTCAAATGACGCGAATGAGCTTTATAAAGTGATGAAGTTTGCAACTGTTATCACTGATCAAGTAAATCAAGAAATTGCGATATCACAAGCTGCCGAAATTGCTTATAGCACCTCAACCCAAACTGATAAAAAAGCAGAGCAAGGCGCGAGCGTTATACAAGATACAGTCGCAGTAATGACTGAGCTGGCTATTAACATGGAGCAAGCTGCAAATGAAATTTCAGCGCTTGATCAGCAGTCGCAACAAATATCGAGTATTGTACAAAGCATTAGTAGTATTGCTGAGCAAACAAATTTATTAGCATTAAATGCCGCAATTGAAGCGGCAAGAGCTGGCGAGCAGGGGCGAGGCTTTGCTGTGGTTGCAGATGAAGTGCGATTGCTTGCATCGCGTACCTCAAAAGCAACAGAAGAAATTGTAGAAGTTGTACAGCGCAACCAATCACAAACCCAAAATACGGTGGCTGTAATAGAAAAAGGTAAAGAGAAGGCAGAGCAAGGCTTGGCGTTATCTAAAGAATCTGGTGAAGTGATGCAAGAGATCCAACAAGGTGCACAAGAAGTTGTAAATGCGATTGGGCAATTTACCAGTGAACTTAAAGCTAACGGTTAGATTAGCTTCGTCCTTATTCTAAAGCGGGCACTTTCAATGGTATCCGCTTTAATCTTACTACCCTCAATATACCCCTTGAAACCCATCTAATAATTTCAAATATAACAACTATACCTCTATTAACTCATTAATCAGTATGAAATAAGTTTCTTCTCCTCCCTAAATGATAATAAGTTGTTGCATTTTTGTTCGTTGTTCCTAATACTAGAGTCTGTTGATCTTTCAAGGTTAAATTTGCAGCAGTCTGTTTGGTATTTAGGCAAGGCAGAGCCTAAGTAGTGTGGTTGTTCCCCATAAATAGGCGATAACGTAGCATTAATGCCAAACAGACGCTGCCCAAAGGGTACTTCCTAGAGGCTATTTACTCTTTGTTGCTCGGGTTTTACTTATTCTTACATGGATGTAAGCCAGTAGAGTAACGCAGGAGCAGTTACCGAGCCCACTAGGTTACAAATCTCGCGCCGTGATTAAATAGCCTCTAGTTTGAACAAATTTTAATCCGCAAAGAACAACAGACCCTAGTGAACACCTAAGCTGACAAGCTTATGTAAACCAACATGAATACCTTAAATGATAATAAAATATTAAGTACACAACATTAAGGAATTGTATGAACAACACAAAGCGCACACACAAATTAATTAAGCCAAGCCACCTAATTGGTACGGGGTTAGCTATGTTAATGAGCTTTTCTGCAGCGAGTAAAGACTACAAAATTATATTAATTCATGGGTTACAAACTTCGCAAATAACAAATAAGTCGGGTAGTGATGTAATCAATGATGGTGAAACATATTGGCAATCGTACTGGAATAATCGTGCAGATGAGCGAATTGATTGGCCTGCTTATGAACGTATTGAAGGTAAAATTGCTACCGATTGGGTGTGGCCAAAGCTAAAGCAAATTTCACGCTCTAATTTATGCAGTGATGGCTGTGTATTTGTAACACATTCAACAGGAGACTTAGTTGCACGCCATATTATTGATAATCAAGAAAACTGGTTAGAAAACGAAGGCTTAGAGCCGCTTAATATTGTTGCTACGTTTGATTTAGCAGGCGCGGGTGGTGGAAGTGAGCTGGCTGACGTAGCTGTTAGTGCTTTAACTGGCGCATCATGGAACTTTGCGGTCGATGCTGCACTCAAATGGTGGCTAGGAAGTGATGTAACCGAAGCTGTTGGTGTATTACACGATTTAAAAGTAAACAATGCACGTAAAATTTCACCATTCCCAGATGCACGTACGCCACGTTTACGCTTTGTTGCCGATGGAAATGCATATTTGGGTTTAACGGGTGGTTTTTTAAAAGGCAATGATGATTCGGTTGTTGCATCGCACTCTTCATGTGGTGCCAGTTCGGCTGGCTCGTTTGGAAGTTGTAGCAGCAGTATTGATACAAATGGCCATTTAAAATCGCAAGGTGATGCAGTAAGTAGCTTTATGCCAAACCATTATCCAATGATGATGAGTGACAGTTATAGCCATAACGAAATACATAACGCGCAGCGAAAAGGTAATGTAACAATAGCCATGAATAACGTAAATGTGGAAGGTGACACTGTAGGTTTTAATACGTTTGATAAAACTACAGGTAGTTGGTTTTGGAAAAAACAATATCGTTATATTAAGGATTCAAATAATTTAAGCGCATCAGCACTTATTTATAATGTGATTCCATAACATACAAGGCGTGTAGTTAAAAACTATACGCCTTATAAAAGATTGAAATATAAAAATGAAAAAATTTTATGTCGTTGCTTTAATTATTAGCACTATTTTATTCTCGCTATGGTTTACAGGTAAAAATGATGCTCATAAAGTTGCTGAGCCAATAACACCTCAGGTTAAACACAGTGCGAGCGTAGCTGATTTATCGCCAGTAAAAGTGATCCCTATAGATGTACCTACAGCAAAAAAAACACAATCAAAAAAACAAATCGCGTTTAATGAAGACTTAACAAAAGCAGCGCAGCAAGTGGTTATGCAATATGAAAGTGCACTTAAATTTCCTCCTTATTCTCAGCCATTGAGTCCATTAGATGAAGATCGATTAAAGCCAAATCAATTCTACCCGGTATCGAGCCCTATTGATGAAAGTGGCGATGCTTTAACGTTAAGTCTTAAGCAATATCGTTTTGTATACCCAGAAGAAATAACAATAAAGATAAGCGCTCAAGGGCTTGGAAAAGTGGTCGTTGAGCTTGCAAATACAGATACAAAAGAAGTGTTAAATACCCATACAGGCAATGCGCGTGACGGTGAAGCAATTATAACATTTGAAGAGGATGAAGATTACCCTCGTAGCTTACAAGTGTTTGTAGAGGGTGATGTTGCCGGTAAAAAAGTTCCCGTAGTTGCACAAATTCAATATATGCCGCCTAGTGCAACTTTAACAGGTTTTGAAACTGCTTATGCACAAAACGAAAACATGATTTTGCCAGCTAACATAGCGGTAGTAAAAAGTGGTTTGTATCGTGTTAGGGCTAATTTATACAGTGGCGATACACCACTTGCTCATTTAGTATCTAAAGAGCGGTTAGCACAAGGAAGCCAAACACTTAATTTGAAAGCCCACTGGTCGGTATTACCACAAGGCATTACAGATATGCGCTTAAGCGACTTTGTTGTTGAGAGAATGTCGCCAAGCCCAGGTGAGCGAAACAGCTTTGGGAATAGTGAAATAAGTCATTTTGATATTAACGATTTTTCGTACGATAGCTTGCAGCAATTACCATATCAGGCTAATGCACAAGAAAAGTTAAGTTTGGAATTTTTACAAGGCTTAGCTGAGAGTTAAAAATAGAACGCAATGCTGAATTGGTAAATTTAAGGGGGTTGTACATAAATACAACCCCCTTAAATTTGTTAGCTTAGATTTATAGTAACTACACTTGGCGCTTCTTGTTCATCAAGCTCATTAGCAACAGGCACTTTAGGAATATCTGGTTTATCAAGGGCTATATCGCCACCATCAATTACTTCACCTGTTTGTAAGTTTTTAAAATCAAACAAGTCGGCGTCAGCTAAATGTGAAGGCACTATGTTTTGCATTGCTGTAAAAATGCTTTCAATACGACCTGGGTGCTCCGCATCCCATTTAGCGAGCATTGTTTTTGTATGTTTACGCTGTAAGTTTTCTTGCGAGCCACATAGGTTACACGGAATGATAGGGTAACCTTGTACAAATGCGTATTGGCTTATGTCGCTTTCTTTACAGTATGCAAGTGGGCGAATAACCATATGCTCGCCGTTATCACTCATTAATTTAGCCGGCATACTTTTTAGCTTTCCGCCGTAAAACATATTTAAAAACAATGTTTCAATCATGTCGTCACGGTGATGCCCAAGGGCTATTTTAGTAGCGCCTAGCTCTTTTGCTGTGCGGTATAAAATACCACGACGTAAGCGTGAGCAAAGTGAACACGTTGTTTTACCTTCAGGGATAATATCGGTAACAATACTGTAAGTATCTTCTTCTACAATTTTGTATTCAACATTTAATTTATCAAGATACTGGGGTAAAACATGCTCAGGAAAATCAGGTTGTTTTTGATCAAGATTTACAACAACTAGGTCAAACTTTATAGGTGCTACACGTTTTAAATGTTGAAGCATTTCAAGCATTGTGTAGCTATCTTTGCCGCCAGAAAGACATACCATTATACGGTCACCCTCTTCAATCATATTGAAGTCCATAACGGCTTGACCAGTTTGGCGACGTAAACGCTTTTGCAGCTTATTTAAGTTAAATTGAGCTTTAGCTTGATCTGAGTGTGACAATTACGCCCCCTAGTAAAACAATACAGCAAAGTTATTTGCTAAAAATAAAGGGGCGTATTATACCCAAACCACCTGAATATGCGAGTTTAGGATGTAATTAAAATTGATTTAAACATGCCTTATTAAAACGTTAAAATAACTCGCTTATAACTTGTACATAAGGCTTAAAATTAATCCTTTGCCATAGGGCTCAGGTAACCATCGGGTTTGAGTGCCAGTACATCACAGTCTAGGCTATCAATTACATGTTCTGCTGTATTACCTACAAGAGCGGCACTTAAGCCCGTGCGGCCTACAGTACCAATAACAACTAATTCGCTATTTAACCGCTTCGCTACATCAGGGATTACATCCTCTGGCAGGCCTTCTTCAATAAAACATTGCTCTGGGTTTAAATTAAACTCTGCAGCAAGTGCATTGGTTGATTCATGATGATGCTTTTTAACTGATTCGTTATAAAGTCCTGGGTTAAACTCAGGAATTTCGATGGCAATATTAATAGGAGTTGCAGGAAAGGCATTAACTAAATTAAGTTTTGCGTTGGCAAGTTCACATAAATATTGTGCGTCTTTAATAACGCGTTTATTAAGTGCTACGTGTTCTTCGTTTTCACTAACCGCATTTACAGCAGCTAAAATATTACCGTTTGCTGGCCATGCCATTTCTTTTACAAATAATACCGGAGCGGGGCATTTGCGTACTAAGTGCCAATCTGTCGGGGTAAAAATAACTGATTTAAGTGCGCCATGTTGATGTGTGCCTTTAATTACTAAATCGTACTTTTGATCAATTACAGTATCGATTATGGCTTCGTAAGGGCGATTATGCCAAACCACTTGGGTTTCAATATTTATATCTTTGTAAGGGGAAACTAAATCGTTTAGCCATAGCTGGCGATCTTTTAGTACGGCATCGCGCATTGCTTCGCGTTCATCGCCAGATAGCATTGTCGTCATTTCGTAAGAGAAGTCGTAAACCGTCATAAAGGCGGTAATACTTGCGCCAGATTTTTTAGCTAAATCTATTGAACGTGCTAAACCGTGTTGATCATCTTTGGTGGGGTCAATAACCGCAATAATGCGTTTAATAGTGTTCATATGCTACTCCATTTACCTAACGGGTGTACATTTAGTGTAACGTAAATATAAAACAGTTAAAGGGGTAGCATATAAATTGTTGTTCTAAATCAAAAAATATTTTCGTTCCAAGTTTTAAATATACTTGATGTTTTTTTGCTCTTTTTTAATTTATAGCGATTTAATTGCGGTGCATGTTTGCCTTTTATAGATTTCCATTTCCTATTCATTGGGAGTACGTAAGTTGCATCGACTCAGTCTCACCTAAGGCCAAAATAGACTGAAGAAGCCTTAACCCATAAGGATATCTAAAATTTAGTAACTCAAAGGCTGTGAAATATACTGAAAAGTTACTTTAAACTAAAAAATTATACTTTTTAATTATTCTTAGATTCCAGTAATATATTATTTTCTTGGGAAAATCCGTAAGTTTCTTTTACAAAGCTTACCCCTGGGAGTAGGTTATAGGTATTGTCTTTAATTGTAGAAAATAAATAATTTTTCCCACCGCGAGTAAATAAGTTAATTAGATCCCAGTATTTTTTTTCTGGGTAAACGGTCATATCAATATCAAGAAAGTGATTATTATTGATATAAATGCCTCTTACGTAATTATCGTCAATGAGCTCTCCCGTCACATCAGATTGTATTCTAATACCCCCTTTCGAACGTATAATACTGTTATGCGTAAAATAAATACTCCCCCAATTAAAAGGAATTGTCACACTTTTTGGCTTGTTTGGATAAGCATTGAGTATAAATTTTTTTGTGTCTAAAAAAGTATTCGCAATGATTTTAACATTTGAATAATAGGTCAGCTCGATAGCAGTACCTTTTGTATTTCTAAACGTATTATATCTTACTAAAGCCTTAGACACTGGCTTTACAGAGGCGAACTTTAAAGAGCCCTTCATGCCTTCGAAAGTATTATTTTCAACTCTAATATCATGCGTACCACCAAAGTTATTATTCCAAGGATGAGTGGTTGTAACTTGCGTGATATTTTCAAAGTAATTATTACTAATTTTGATTCTGAAAGAATTAATTGGCCCATCGAAAGAAGATAAGTGAGAGGAAGTAGCTCTAATTGCAGCATCTCCGAAGTTAAAAAATTGGTTATGATGCACTGAAATATCTGAAGAGCCGGCTAAAAGTAAACCTTGCTCGCCCCAAGCGTAATTGACCTTATCTTTTGTTAGCCCTTCAAAGATGAAGCCTTCAATAGTTAAAAAATGTGAGTTATAAAAAGCTAAAATATATTCACCTTCAAATCTATCACACTTTCTCAGCACTACTCCCTTTTTTGCAGAGATAACAACATTACTGATGTTTTTAAAAATTATAGCTGAGCAAATATCATAAACGCCTGGTTGTTCAATAATTAATTCACCATTCTCCTCAGTGTTCAAAATTAATTCTTTTAACGATTGAGAGTCATCGGCCCCATCATCTGGAATCATGAAACTTAATGCTTGAGCACTGAATATACCTAAAGAAAAAATAAACAAGAGACATAAAATATTACGCATAATATTTCCTTTCATTTAGTGAATAAAATAGAAGTTTTTAACGATGATAAAATTGCATTATTGCTTTTGTAAAATGCGCTGCGCCAAATAATGGTACTGAGTTAAATGAAGTTCTTTATTTGTAGAACTTTAATTAAGCCCACTTCTAAAGTATTAGTCGAAGGTAAGTGTAATTGCAATAATTACACTTTATTTACATAACAATTACGAGTAAAGGATTGTTATTCGAGGCAGGTACTAACGAGGTTTTACTATTGCTGCGGTTTTAGCCAAGGCATCATTATCTAAAATTGTAATAAATTTACCCTCTACTTTAATTAAGTCAGCTTTTTGAAAACGACTCAATAAACGGCTAATGGTTTCTACTGTTAGACCTAAGTAATTACCAATTTCACCGCGAGTCATCGTAAATCTAAATTCTTTACGCGAAAAACCACGCTCACCAAAACGCTCCGACAAGTTATAAATAAAACTAGCTAAGCGTTCCTCTGCTGATTTTTTATTGAGTAATAGCAGCATTTCTTGATCGTATGTAATTTCACTGCTCATTAAGCGCATTATTTGTTGGCGAAGCTTTGGTAATTTTCCTGATAGTTCATCAAGGGTATCGAATGGGATTTCGCACACCATTGACGTTTCAAGTGCTTGCGAAAAACTGGGATGAGTCATTTTACTTATTGCGTCAAAACCAACTAGGTCGCCCGCTAAATGAAAGCCGGTAATTTGCTCATCACCTCGCTCCGATAACGTGTACGATTTAAATGAACCAGAACGAACCGCATAAATAGCCTGTAAAGGTGCACCTGATTCAAATAGATAGTCGCCTTTATGGAGTGGTTTTTTTCGCTCAATAATTTCGTCAAGCTTGTCCATTTCTTGGCCATTGAGTGAAAATGGCAAACACAATTGACTAATACTGCAGTTATTACAGCTAATAGCACAATTACCTTTAGCGCGACTTTGAGAGAAATCCATAATTTAATCCGTTTGATTTTTATACACGACTGCAAAATAACCTTAAAGGTTAATAATGCGAATAGATTAATGTACCAGTTTGTCAGTTGCAATAATCAATAAGTAGATACCATACCAAATTATAACACTGCCTAATACAATTCGGGTCCATGGATGGTTAATAATAGTATTTAGTTTTTGTGCGGTAACGCCTAATGTGATCATCGCGGGAAAAGTACCCAAAGCAAAGCAAAGCATAACTAAGGCACCGTCAAGGGCACTTGGGCTAGTCATCGCCCATGTAAGCGCTGAGTATACAAGTCCACAAGGCAGCCATCCCCACAAAGCACCGTAACCTAGGGCTTTAAAAGGAGAGTTAATAGGCATTAAATATTTATTTAGTTTAACAATGTGTTGCCACACCAAGGTTTTACCTATTTTCTCTAACCATTGCAAAGTAGGGCCCAAGCGCATTATATACACGCCAACGAGGAGCATAAAAATAGCTGCAATGAACGAAAGTACTAAAGAGAAGGAGGTGTTTTGCCTTGCAAATTGGCTGCTAATACCAGCAACAAGTGCACCTGCAACCATATAGCTCAGTGCACGTCCAATATTATAAGCAAATGAATAGGTAAATGTTTTACGTTTGTCACTTGCCAGTTGTAATGAGCTTGCAATACCACCACACATAGCAATGCAATGACCGCTACCGATTAGCCCCATTAAAAATGCGCTGGTATAAAGAGGGTCAATCATTACTTTTTTTATGTTGCTCTTTGTCATCTTCAAACAAAATACTATGACCTTGCTTGTTTAAGTCAGAAAACTGCTCGCTTTTTACAGCCCAAAAAAATACACCAATAGCAATAATTACAAATAAAATGGCGATAGGGATCAAAATGTAAATTATGCTCATAACTTTAATAGCCTTAGTGAATTACTAATCACAATAATTGAGCTGGCAGACATGCCAATAACAGCCATCCAAGGAGCAACTAAGCCCAACGCTGCCAGTGGTAATATTGAAGCATTATACAATAAAGACAGCGCAAGATTTTGCTTAATAATACGTCTGGTTTGTTTTGCTACATTAAGTAAGTGACCAATGGAGGCTAAATCGCTATTAAGAAGCACTACATCGGCGCTATTTTTTGATATGTCTGCACCGGTTTCCATAGCAATAGATAAGTGCGCACTAGCAAATACCGGGCTGTCGTTTACACCATCACCTACCATTGCAACGACTTCATTTTGTGAAGACCATTGCTCAACGGTGGTTTGTTTATCTTGTGGAGAACATCCAAATTGCACACTTTCAAGTTTAAGTTGCTTTGATACTTTTAGCCCAGCATCTGACGCGTCACCGGTTAACATGTGACAGGTTAAGTTTTGCGATTGAAGTGAGTCTATGAGCTTTTTAGCATCGCTTTTTACTTTATCAACAAAGTAAAAGCGTGCAACAACTTGCTTATTTATATACAAGCTCGCTTGTGCATTCGATTTTTTGCTATTAAACCAACCACTTTTACCAATTGCGTAATGATTAGTTGCATCTTGTGCGCTAATTCCCAGCCCTGGATGTACTTCAACGTTATTAAGACTGCGGTGAGCTGGCGTAAACTCATCAAATGCACTGGCGATAGGGTGCTCAGAATAACGTTCTAGCATGGCTGCCATATCTAGCACTTGCGCTTTTGTATATTGTTTATCGATTATATCTACTTCATCAAGGCTAAATTTACCTTGCGTAAGTGTGCCTGTTTTATCAAATGCAAATAAAGTAATTTGTGAGAGCGTTTCGAGCACATGCGCTTGTTTTATTAATACGCCTTTGCGGGTAAGCGTTGCTACGGCGCAGGTAAGCGCGGTAGGTATGGCTAAACTCAGGGCACACGGGCAGGTAGCAACTAAAACCGAAATAGTGATCCAAAATGCATGTTCTGGGTCAATTTGATACCAGCCAATAGCTGTAAGTGAAGCAAATATAAGTAAAGACGCAATAAACCATTGCGCTACTTTATCTGTAATTTCAACCAGTTTAGGGCGCTTGGTTAAAGCGTTGTGTTGCAAGCGTATAATTTGATTTAAAAGTGTATTTTGGCCAATTTTATTAATTTTTATTTCAATAACGCCGTCGTGGTTAACGCACCCGGCATAGACATTATGGCCAATAAATTTTGTAACAGGTTGATGTTCCCCCGTCATCATTGATTCATCAACCGTGGTTTTACCTTTAATAAGTTCGCCATCGGCAGGAATTGTCTCACCCGCTTTAATAAGTACGATGTCATTAAGTTTTAGTTTTTTTGCTGCAATTATAAGCTCGTCACCACTTTCGTTAATAGTACGCGCTGTTAATGGCAGTAGTTTTTGTAAGTTGGCAGTAAACTCGCTCGCTTTTAAACGCGCTCTGAATTCAAGATATTTACCTAATAACAGTAAAAAGGTAAACATGCATACAGATTCAAAATACACTTCGCCGACTTGCATAAATGTGGCGTAACAACTTGCACCAAATGCGCCAAAAATAGCCAGTGATACGGGTAAATCCATATTGAGATGTTTTGCTTTTAAGCCATTTATAGCATTGGTCAGAAAGGGCAGTGCGCTGTATAAAACAACCGGAGATGCAAGTATTAAACTTATCCATCTAAAATACTGTTCAAAATTGCTATCCATGCCTGAAAACATGCCAAAGTACATGGCGAACGCAAACATCATTACTTGCATGGTCATTAAGCCTGCAACACCTAAGCGCCGAATATAGGCTTTGGCAGTTTGTTGTTTTTGCTGAGCTTCAATATCTGATTGAAATGGGTAGGCTTTATAACCAATTTTAGCTAAGGAAGTAATAACCTCACTCAACGGGGTGCTGGTTTTATCCCATTGAATCATCGCGCGGTTGGTCGATGTATTTACATCAACACGCTTAACTGAGGTTAAATTTAAGAGTTGTTTTTCGATAAGCCATGCACAAGCGGCGCAGGTTATACCTTCAACGCTCAGTAATACCTCTGAGATATTATCGTTAGTAGCTATAAATTCGTCTTGAATATCTTCGTTGTCATAACTTTTTATAAATGCGAGTTGCTCAGGTACTAGCTGTTCTATTTTACCGGCACGTACGGTGCGGTATTTATAATAATCGGTCATACCTTGGTCAACAATATTTTGTGCAACAGCTTGGCAGCCAATGCAACACATTGGCTGAGCTATATCGTCAATTATAACGTTTGCGTTAAATCCGTTTGGCACACTTTCAAGGCAATGAAAGCAAGAGTTAGACATAGTTATTACTACTTATAATTAGGAGTAACTAAAACGGTTTGTTCAGTTGGTAACGTTATATTTTCTTTCATTTTCCAACTGCCATCTATTGGCTCAATAAATACAGAATATGCACCCGGTGTATACTCATTAAGTAATGCAGTAAATTCCTGATTGGCATTAGGAGTAAGTGTTGCTTCAAAGTCATGCGCTTTAATGGTGCGATGATAAAACGAGAGCTTTAATACATGCACGTTACTGCTGTCGCCTTTTGTAAACTTAAAGCTTACACGGTCGTTGGTTACATTTAATTCGCCATGTAAATAAAGTGCTTTTGCTTTTTCAAACTTAGTCAGTTCTAAGTTTATTGCTTTACCTTTTTTGTAGTAGTCGTCAACAACCATATCTGGACCGTTACCTATTGCCGTAATAAATAAGCTAATACAGCCAATAATGGCAACTAACGGAAAAAAGATTAAAAACCAAGGCCAAAAATTTTCATACCACGGAGTAGGTTGCATAGTGTCTCTAAAATTAGTTTAGGAAGCGTTATTTTATAGGAATTATACGTAAAAGACTAAAAAAAAGCCTCACAGTGGAGGCTTTTTTGATCTGGATTAATCTATTGAATTAAATAAATTAATTTATAAACATTTTATTAACCGCGTGCTTATTTATCTTGCGATAAACTGTAAACATAGGCAGTTAATAAGTGAATCTTATCTTCACCTAAAATGTCTTTCCATGCAGGCATTACACCGGCACGGCCGTGGTTAAGCGTTTCTTCAACAGCACGTTGAGAACCACCATATAACCAAATGTTATCAGTCAGGTTAGGCGCGCCAAACGGTAGGTTATGTGCAACCGACCCTTTACCGTCAGCACCATGACATGCGGCACACATTGCAAACTTAGCGGCACCTGCGTCTGCGTCTTTTTGGTTAACAGTACGACCAGAAAGGCTCAGCACATGTGCTGTCATTTCTTTAACGCCTTGTTCGCCAAGAGCAGGACCCCAAGCTGGCATTGCTGCAATACGACCATAAAGAAGTGTTTCTTTAATTTTGTCAGGTGTTCCGCCATATAACCAATCTTTATCAGTTAGGTTAGGGAAGCCAGTACCACCACGTGCATCAGAGCCATGACATTGCGCACAGTTTTGTGAGAATAAACGCTGACCAATTTCAATGGCTACTTGGCCATCTGTTTGCTCATGTTTATTATCATTATCAAGTGCTACTTGCTGCGCTGCATCACCTTCAAATTTAGAATTAACTAAATCTAAAACGGGTACTTGTGCAAGTTTATTAAAAATAGGACCAAAGCGCTCTTCTGCAGCTTCGTACTCTTTATCAAGTTTTACAAAGCGACCATCCGCTTTTGCCTCTGCAACTGCTTTTTTAGATTCAGCTAAAGACGTAATACCTTGATTAGAACTAGTCCATTTACCAAAACCTTCCCAGTTACCTAAACCTGGGAAAGCTGCAAGGTAATATACCGACCAAGCAAAAGTTGCGAAAAACATGTAAGTCCACCATTTTGGTAGTGGATTATTTAGCTCTTCAATGCCGTCAAATTCATGTCCACAGCTTTCACCTTCTTCTACGCCTGCATAGTTTTTTAAGTTCCAAACTAATAAGCCAAAGATGATGCATAAGCATGCAAGGGTTAATACAATAACCCAAATACTCCAAAAGCTAGTCATTTTTCAGACTCCTTTTCCTCGTTAGAGAGCGTGTTGTCATGTTTTTTTTCATCTTCAAAAATGGCATTAGCAGCGCTGTCAAAACGAGTTTTGCTTCGCTTGCTATATGCCCATGCAACAATCACAATAAACAATACTAAAATTACCAGAGTTAAAATACCTCTGTATGTTCCGTAATCCATAATTTTTTACTTCAAGTGGGTACCAAGTTGCTGTAAATACGCGATGAGAGCTTGGATTTCTGTTGCGCCTTTGCCATCATTCATAGCATTAACTTTATCAACATCTGCTTGAAGCTCTGCATCATCGCCATAACCTAAACCCGGATGTTTTGGGTTTTCTGGGTTAATAGCAAAAGTATCACGGAAAAGTTGTAGTTTTTTCAGAGTAAGGCTTGTATCAACCGTATTCTCTGCTAACCAAGGAAAGCCTGGCATGTTTGACTCAGGAACCACAGCACGTGGATCAACTAAGTGAGCATAATGCCAATCGTCCGAGTAGCGCTTACCAACACGAGCCAAGTCAGGACCAGTACGTTTAGAACCCCATAAAAACGGATGATCCCATACTGATTCGCCTGCTACAGAGTAGTGACCATAACGCTCAACTTCATCACGAAAAGGACGAATCATTTGTGAGTGACAGTTAGAACAACCTTCACGCACGTAAAGATCACGGCCTTCCATTTCTAAAGCGTTAAGAGGGCGTAAACCCTCCACTGGTTTAGTTGTATCGTCTTGAAACATTAGCGGAGTGATCTCAACTAACGCGCCAAAGCTAATAGCAAAAACAGTCAGAATAGCCATAAGGCCAACGTTCTTTTCTACTATTTCATGTTTGTTTTGTGAATTTTTTTTGCTCATCATCTCACTCCGTTATGCTAATTGTGCTTGCGCGTCTAGTTTCAGAGATTCTTTCTCAGCTGAAATAGTGCGGTAAACGTTATAAGCCATAACTAACATACCCGTTACGATGAATACACCGCCTACAAAGCGCATGATATAGAAAGGATGCGACGCTTCTAAAGACTGCACAAAGCTGTACATCAATGTACCGTCAGCATTTACTGCGCGCCACATTAGACCTTGCATTACGCCTGAAATCCACATTGCAACGATGTATAAAACAACACCTACAGTGTGTAACCAGAAGTGGGTATTAACCAATTTAACGCTATACATACGACCTTGCGCGAATAATGCAGGGATCAAGTGATAAATAGCACCAATTGAAATCATAGCAACCCAACCTAGCGCACCTGAGTGTACGTGGCCGATTGTCCAATCTGTGTAGTGAGATAACGCATTTACAGATTTAATTGCCATCATAGGACCTTCAAACGTAGACATACCGTAGAAAGACAATGAAACAACTAAGAAACGCAGTACTGGGTCGGTACGTAGTTTATGCCACGCGCCAGATAGCGTCATAATACCGTTAATCATACCACCCCAAGACGGTACGAATAGGATAATAGACATAACCATACCTAAACTTTGCGTCCAATCAGGAAGCGCTGTGTAGTGAAGGTGATGAGGACCAGCCCAAATATATAATGAAATTAAAGCCCAAAAGTGAACTACCGATAAACGGTATGAATACACTGGGCGACCTGCTTGTTTTGGTACAAAGTAATACATCATACCCAAGAAACCAGCAGTTAGTAGGAAGCCTACAGCGTTATGTCCATACCACCACTGAACCATCGCATCTACCGCACCTGCATAGATTGAGTATGATTTAGTTAACGACACAGGCACTGCCATGCTGTTTACAATATGAAGCACTGCAACAGTAATAATAAAGCCAGCGTAGAACCAGTTAGCAACATAAATGTGCGACACTTTACGCTTAATTAAAGTACCAAAAAATACAACAGCGTAAACAATCCAAACCACAGCGATTAAAATATCGATTGGCCATTCAAGTTCTGCATATTCTTTTGAGCTAGTAATACCTAACGGTAGCGTTATTACTGCTAATACAATAACGAGCTGCCAGCCCCAAAAAGAAAAGGCGGCGAGTTTGTCTGAGAAAAGACGCGTTTGACAAGTACGTTGTACGACGTAATAAGACGTCGCAAAAAGTGCACTAGTACCAAATGCGAAAATTACTGCGTTCGTGTGTAACGGACGTAGTCGAGAGTAAGTTAACCATGGTGTATCAAAGTTAAGTGCTGGCCAAGCTAATTGGGCAGCAATCAGAACCCCAATACTCATGCCAACGATGCCCCAAATCACTGTCATAATAGCGAATTGGCGTACAACCTTATAGTTATACTCAGTTTGTGATGCTACTGTTTGGCTCATTTTCTGGCTTCCGCTGCAATAAATGCGTTTAGAAATGAATTACCCACCTTTAAAAGTGGGGCCTACTATTTTCCCCAGGCGTGTTATCTAAAACTTTCAATACATGAAAGCTTCAGAAAAAAAACTTGAGAAACCCTTATTTTTTGCGGGTGAAATGATAAATTTTTTGGCCTAAAAAAGATAGGTCAATTACATAAAATTATGACATCAATCAATGTTTGTGAGCTTGTTGTTTATTTTTTGATACAGTTTGTGCCTTATTTGGCCTAATAGTAACACTCGCACTTGTTATTTATAGTCGTGATTATTAGTATTTGCTTTTCTTTAGTGCGAAATTGTTATGCTTATATATAGGTTAAGTTTACTTACTGCGGTGTTTTTTTTATTAACAGCGTGTGATTTTTCTAAAAATACAGATGAAAAATTTCTTAAAAATGGCATATGTGAAGCTAATTTGCCGTGTACTTTTTCAAATGATGTTAAAGTATGGTTAAGCGAGAAAACCCTTTCCCCCGAGACCCCATTTACTATTTTTAGTGATTTACCAGTAAACATTACAATTGAAGATGCCAAGCTTAAAGGCATTACCATGTACATGGGTTACATTCCCCAACAATTTAAAAAACATAATGATCTTTGGCAAAGTAATACTATGGTTGGTATTTGTTCCGAGCAAAATATGCTTTGGAATTTAGAATTAACTGTTAAAGATAATGCCACCTCTGTAATACAAACTCTCAATTATTCTTTTTACGTAACGTATTAAAGTTGCGGCTGCAAACTCTTGCATACATCTTACATTTTTGATGTGAGTTCGTTTTCTTATACATACGATTATTTGAGTGACAAGATCAATAAAATTGCCTTTTTAGGTTTTGATACTGATAAAGCTTCAATGGTGAATGAGTGCTCTAAAAAAGTTCAACTTTAATTGCGACTGAATAAAAAATCTAATCAAAAAACGTCCTAAAGTAGCTAAATCAGACTATTTAATCGCTAAGCATGCATAAATATGGTTAGTAATTAACATTTAGTTTTGCGGTTTTAATAATGCACTGTGATTAACTTGTTAATTTATCTAAATTTGGTACATCATTCGATTAATTACATTTAATTACAAAGTGAGCCAGTTTGGTTTCATCTGTATTGTTTAAGTATCCGGTGGCTCCTAATTATTTGATACCAATGTGTATTTATTTGTTAACAATGAAACAACTTGTAACGTATGTTCCTAATAAAGTTGTTCTATTTTGTTGTAATATATAAAACAAACAGCTGTTAAGTTTTCGTTCAGTTAAAGGCGCCTAAGTTGCCCGTCTGACTCACTATTCTTATAACAAGTGAGCATTACCAATAAAGGTAAATTTTCAACAAGTAGGGTTCTTTCATGAAAAAATCAACTCTTGGCTTAGCTGTAATTACAGCGATACCAATGTTTTCAAGTGTGCAAGTTTTAGCGGCTGAAGAAGCAGTAAAATCAATCGAAAAAATTCAAGTAACGGGTTCTCGTATTAAGCGTTCTGACATGGAAACCGCTAGCCCAGTTACACTAATTGGTGCAGATGAGATCAGAGCTTCTGGCGCTACATCGGTTGATAGTGTTCTTCAGCAAATGACCGCTACTGGCGGCGCAATGACTAATCCAGGCGTTAACAATGGTTCTGGCGGTGGTGCATCAATAGATCTACGTGGTTTAGGTTCACAACGTACATTAGTACTTGTAAACGGCCGTCGTATGATTAACTCAGGTACTGGCGCAGCTTCTACAGTTGATTTAAACACTATCCCAGTTTCTATGATCAAGCAGATAGAAGTACTTAAAGATGGCGCATCTGCTGTTTATGGTACTGATGCTGTTGCTGGTGTTGTGAATATCATTCTAAAAAATGATTTTGAAGGCTTAGATTTAAACGTTAACTCAGCAATGACATCAAAGCACGATGCATCTGAAACATCTATCGACTTTACAGTTGGTACTTCATTCGATAAAGGTAATATTGTATTTGGCGCTCAGTACACTAATCGTGGAGAAGCTAGCCAAGGCGATCGTGGTTTTGCTAACTGTCCTTTATTTGAAGGTGAAAACGGTCTTTTCTGTGGTGGTTCATCATTTAGTGAAGGCGGCCATATCTATAACGTAAACACTACAGGTATTACTAATAGTGAAGGCGAAGTAGAGCAAAAAGGTTTAGCAAACGACAGCGGTTTAAGCAACCGTGGTGGTAGTTTACATCGTTTTACTGATGCAGCAGATGCTTACAACTACGCAGAGCAAAGCTACTTATACACGCCAATGGAACGTTTAAACCTTACTGGTATGGGGACTTATGAGTTAAGCGACGATACTAGCTTTTTCAGTGAGTTTACTTACACTAAACGTTGGTCAGAACAGCAATTAGCTCCACAGCCTATTAATTTTGGTTTTAATTATAACGAAAGTATGGGTAATAGTTTATTAGGCCAAACGTATGATAAACGTCAAGTTGCTAATGGTGCATTTGTAGAAGATGCTAATGGTAATTTTGTAACAACACCAACTAACTACGCTTACAATGACAATATTAGCTACCGTCGCCGTATGACTGAAAGTGGTGCACGTGGTTTATCTCAAACAGTAGATACAGTACGTATTGTTGTTGGTGCTGAAGGTGTGATCAGTGATTACTCTTGGGATTTCTCTGCTAACTTTGGTCGTAATGATTCAGTAGATAAATTAAGTAACCTACATAATGTTTCTGCTATTAATACTGCAATTTCAGCAGGTACATTTAATCCATTAAATGAAGCTGATTGGGCTTTATCTAATGTACAAGACTACATTTACACAGAGCAAAACTCAGGTGGGAGTCAGTTATTCATTTTGGCAGCATCACTTTCAGGTGAAATGTTTGAAATGCCAGCAGGTTATGCAGCGTTTGCTGCAGGCGTTGAGCGCCGTCAAGAAAAAGCGTTTTATACACCTGACTCAATTTCTGCACAAGGCTTAGGTAATGATCCTCGTGTTGATGCAACTAGCGGTGGATTTGATGTAAACGAAGCCTACGTTGAATTTGCAATTCCACTACTTGCTGATGCACCTTTTGCTGACGCAGTTGAGCTTAGTGCAGCTATTCGTGCATTTGATTACAGCACGTTTGGTTCAGACGAAACTTGGAAGCTAGGTTTAACATGGCGTGTAAATGACGAACTAATGCTACGTGGTGTTCGTTCAACAGCATTCCGTGCTCCTACAGTTGATGAGCTTTACTCTGGTAACGCTCCATCTTACGAGCAAGTTAGCTACCCAGGCGCAGATAGCCAAGCTGAAGTAACAGTCGGTGGCAACATCAATTTAACTCCAGAAGAAGCAGATACGCTTACTGTTGGTGTTGTTTACGAGCCAGAATGGTTGGATGGCTTCTCAATGACTGTAGATTACTACGACATTGAAATCGAAAACGCTATTTCTACTTACAATAACCAATATGTTGTTGATCAATGTATCGGTAATGCAAACAGCAGTACTAATGCAATTTGTACAAGTACTTCTGCTGTGTTCCAAGCTGATGGCCGTATTGTTTTCAATAACCAATTACGTAATATTGGTTCTGAGAAAACGTCTGGCATCGATTTAAACCTTACTTATGCGTTTGATGCATTAGGTTTAAGCTGGAAAACAGGCTTAGATACAACTTATTTAGATGAGTATGTTGTTGATACAGGCGCAGTAGTAGATTACTCAGGCTTTATCACTGGTGGTGCTGGCGGTTACGCAGATATTAAATCTAACTTTAACTTAAACGTTAAAGGTGACAACTGGGATGCTACATATGAAGCGCGTTATATTGCTGGAATGGACAGCTTTGCATGTATCGGCGATGATACCTGTTTAGCTCCTGAAACACCTTCAATTGTATATCACGATATTAGTGCTTCTTACATGATCAATGACGTGTTAACTGTTTCTGCAGGCGTTAATAACATGTTTGATAAAGAGCCACCGTACTACTCAGGTAATAATGATTCAAACACTGACCCGTACACTTACGACACATTAGGTCGTCGTTTATTTGCTGGTATCAATATTAAACTATAATATCTAGCACATTAATCGTATTAAGGCTCAGTATTTACTGGGCCTTTTTTATTGAACAAAACAAAGGAGACAAGTAAACTAAAACGATATTTTAGAAGGAGAACTGATTGTTAAAACAAGATGAAAACTTATCTTTTGTCATTGAACCAGAACTAACTCCTCGTTCTGAACAGCGCATAGATCTGTATTTTTCTATCCCTAATGAAATGGGGATTAATCCGCAAACGCTTACCGAAGAATCTTACTTTAATAACCACTTTAAATCACATTTAGCATACAACGCTAACAATATACACTTGCCATTAGTACGAAGCCGCTTTGTGAGTAAAAACAAAGGTGAGCAGCAAGATTACCGTCAAAACCTTAATTTATTTTGTTACCAAGTGCGTTTAGCCCTTGATGCCGACATTAAAGACGCGTTAAAAATTGATGAAGCAGAAGACTTTTATAAACGCGCTAACGAAGTATATGAACAAAGTGAAGGCCTCTTAAAAAAGCTGCGTCGCTACACGCCAGATGACGAAAAACTACTTCCATTTTTTACCAATGCTGACAACTATTTAAGTTGGCATGTTGAGCAATCATTTTTAAAGCTTTTAGATGAAGGCCCACGTAGTAGCGATTATGCAAAAGAGCGTAACGATTTACTGCAGTTTTGTAAAAACGAAAATACGTACCGAGCAGAGAAAAGCTACAATTCTGAAACCACCATGCAAGACGCAAATCGAATAACAAATAAAATGCGCTTGTTACAACGTTTAATTGAGCATGGCGTTATATTACAGCGCCAAACGCGTTTTCTTAACAGCTACCTTAAACGATTAGTTAAAGGCACTGTAACAGCTGTTATCATGGCATTTGTGATGGTTGTGATACTTAATGCCCGCTCAACGTTTACTGAAGTCACCGCGACGCTTATTTTAATTTTGGGGGTCATTTACGGACTACGTGAAATATTTAAAGAAGACATTACACGTATGATCTGGCGAGCTATTGTACAAGGGCGACCTAAGTGGCGATTTAGTTTTAAAAATAGTATTACCAAAGACAAAATAGCGAGTCAGCTAATTTGGCTTGAATACACACGCTTTAAAAAAATACCTAAAGAAGTTAGATCTATTTTTTCAAAGCGTCGTCAGCAAAATAAACAAGCCGCGCAGTGGTTACACTTTGCAAGTGAGACACGTGTTAGTGCAAAAGAATTTTTACCCGGTTACGATACACTGCAACAAACACTGCAATTTAGTCTTGCACCATTTGCGCGTTATTTAAAGCGTGGTGAAGGGAAGTTATATCATTTAGATAGTAATAAAATTTCTAAGCAGGCGGTTGAACGGCGCTACCAACTTAACATGGTGCTTGTGCTGACTGAGGAAGATAGAACACTTTACCAACGCTATAAAATAACGTTAAATCGCAGTAAAATCGTTAATATTGAGCTTATTTACTCTAAAAAGTAAGCTTATGAGTAAAAAAGGGACTGGTAAAATCAGTCCCTTTTTTAAATTTTATTTAGCTAAACCATGTTTGCTGTATAAAGTTACTTTGTTTGATACTAGCGTGATCTCGATATTTTTCGCTTCATCGCCCCACACACAATTAGTATGCAGTGTTTTTTCAACACAGTTATCAGCACTGCCTAAAATGGTTTCAACTTCAGTCTTATCCATACCTACTTTAATTTTTTCGTAGCTTTCAAGGCTTACTTTAGAACAAGCCGCAAGGCTTAATGTAGCTGCGATGATAAGGAGTTTTTTCATTGTTATATCCTACTTAGTATTAATGTTTGAATTTTCTGATTTGGACGATCATGCCCATTCGTGGGTGGTCAAAGTAATGTACTTCACCACTTATTACACGTCTAAACTGAGAAAAGCGGGCTGACTCTATGTCGCCATTTTCTAGCTTTTGGCTAATATCAAAATTAGCTGTAATGTATAAATAATGTCGTAAGTGTATTTTAAATAAGCCATCTAGTTCCCATTCTGCTTTTGATTGGTCTGGGTCGTTAAATAGTTCAGGTTGTGAATTTAATAAACTTACAAAATCAGGATTTGAATAGCTAGGGGTTACGTTAGAATCACTTTTAAGGTGTTTACCTGCTATTAAATGCATACTTGGAGCACGCGACTTACTTGCGCCTTCAAAGCGCCAACCAGTATGCAGTATAGGTGTTAACCCTTTGCGATCTAGCTGTTGGTACTGCGCTTTAAATTGCAGTTGTTCTGGCGCTAATAAATAAGTTTGCTGCATATCATCTTTAGCGGGGGCTAGAGGTGTAATAGGTAGCTCATCATAGCTTTGTAGGTAGTTTGTACTGTCACCGCATACACCCGATTGCGGGTTTGAATTAACTAAGGAATCGGTAAAAGAGCGTTTTTGAAAACGCTCATCGCCATCTATACAGGCTTGCATTGCTTGCTCTGTGTAAAGTGGCGTCATTAAATCTAGAGAATTTTTATCCTCAATAGCTTTGTGCTTAAGGGTAAAGTCTTCTTGTAAATATGGAGCAGGGCGCTGTTTAAATACCAGCACCTCAACCTCAAACCAACGCTCTGCAAATGCAGTGCTACTAAATAAGCAGCATAAAATAACAAGCGATTTTTTTAGCAACATTAATGGCTAACCTTTTTTTCGAAATCTGCAATCATTGCAGTGACCATTTTTAAGCGTTCGCGGGCATTAGCCTCACTAATTGCAAAGCGCAGTTTATTCGCGCCATCCATTTTGTACACCTTAGGCGCACTTTGTATCAAACCTATAATGAAGCTAGGGTTAACCTTGGTATCTTGGCTAAACTCAAAGTAACCGCCCTTAGGGTTTGCTTCAATCTTTGTTATACCCAAGTTACTGGCCTGCATTTTAAGCTGTTGTAAGCTAAACAAGTTTTTAGCAGCATCTGGCAGCAAACCAAAACGGTCTATCAACTCAACTTGCAGTTCATCCATGTCATCAAGGTTAGCACAACTTGCAACGCGCTTGTACATACCTAAACGTGCATTTACATCGTGTATGTAATCATCAGGCAATAGTGCAGCCAGTTTTAAATCCACTTCGGTTTGCTTTTTAAGTAGGTTTTCAAGTGTTGGTTCTTTACCTTCACGTAGCGCATTTACAGCTTGCTCGAGCATTTCCATGTACAAGCTAAAACCGATAGTTTGCATTTGACCAGATTGATCGTCGCCAAGTAACTCACCCGCACCACGAATTTCTAAATCGTGTGTTGCTAGGGCAAAACCTGCACCTAAATCTTCTAACGATTCGATCGCTTGTAAGCGTTTACTCGCATCTTTAGAAAGGGCTTTTGGGTCACCTGTTAGTAAATAGGCATACGCTTGATGATGGCTTCGGCCAACTCGCCCACGTAATTGGTGTAACTGTGCAAGGCCGAGTTTATCTGCTCTATCCATAATAATGGTGTTGGCTGTAGGTACATCGATACCGGTTTCGATAATCGTGGTACATACCAACACGTTGTATTTTTGATGATAGAAGTCAGTCATTATTTGCTCAAGTTCTTGCTCGCGCATTTGACCGTGAGCTGAGGTGACGCTTGCTTCAGGCACCCATTCACTGATCTCTTGTGCAACACGCTCAATAGTTTCTACATTGTTATGTAAAAAGTAAACTTGGCCACCGCGTTTAATTTCACGCAGTACCGCTTCGCGTATTAGTTCTACATCGCGTTGGCGTACAAAGGTTTTAACCGCTAAACGTTTAGCAGGCGGGGTCGCGATAATTGATAAATCACGCATGCCACTCATAGCCATATTAAGTGTACGCGGTATTGGCGTTGCAGTGAGTGTAAGTATGTCTACATCGGCACGTAGTGCTTTAATTTTCTCTTTTTGGCGTACACCAAAGCGATGTTCTTCATCAACAATGAGTAAACCTAAGTCGTTAAACTTAATGTCTTGCTGAATAAGTTTATGTGTACCAATAACAATATCGAGCTTACCGTTGGCCATTTTCTCAAGCGTGTCTTTTTGTTCTTTAGTGGAGTTAAAACGCGAAAGTACACCAACTTCAATAGGAAAATCAGCAAAACGGTCTTTAAAGTTTTCAAAGTGTTGTTGAGCCAGCAAAGTGGTAGGCACTAAAATTGCCACTTGTTTATCATCGTTAACCGCTACAAAAGCAGCGCGCATGGCTACTTCTGTTTTACCAAAGCCTACGTCACCACACACTAATCGGTCCATGGCTTGCTTTGATTGCATATCACCTAACACTGCTTCTATGGCGCTTCGCTGATCGTCAGTTTCCTCAAATGGGAAGCTATCGCTAAATTGGCGATATGCTGGTGCGTCTAAAGTAAATTTATTACCTGGTTTTGCTTGGCGTTGTGCATAAATGTCGAGCAATTCGGCGGCAACATCGCGGACTTTTTCAGCCGCTCGCTTTTTAGCTTTTTCCCATGCATCTGAGCCAAGCTTATGCAGCGGGGCGCTGGCTTCTTCACCACCCGAGTAGCGGCTTAGCATATGTAGCGCCGATACTGGCACGTACAATTTAGCTTCACTTGCATATGTGATGGTAACAAACTCAGTAATTACACCTGCAGCATCAATTGTTTGCAAACCCTGATAGCGACCAACACCATGATCGAGATGCACAACAGGCTGACCTTCCTTAAGCTCGGCTAAGTTACGAATGAGCGCATCTTGGCTGGCTTCGTACTTGTGCTTGCGGCGTCTGCGCTGAGAGACTTTAATGCCTAGCAGTTCTTGTTCGGTAATAATAGAAAGGCTGGGTTTAGTGCCCAGTACTACACTTTGCTCGAGCGGACTTACTATTAAACCTACGTCACTCGCGCTTTTTGTAAATTGCTCAAGTGTTTCAAATTCTTTAAATTTTAAACCGCTTGGTTTTAAAATGCTCAGTAATGATTCGCGACGACCATCGGATTCAACACTGAGTAATATGCGGCCTTTTTTCTTTTTTTGCTCTGCTACATAATTTATAAACGCGGCATAAGGTTCATGCTGCTTATGATCAATTCTAATCGCTGGTAGCTCGCTAACGCTTAAGTTTTTATTGCCCGCTTTAGTACCAAGCTTTGCAAGAGATAAACGAATACGTGCAAAATTGCCTAAATTAGAAAACAGCTCTTCAATAGGCTGATAAAGCGCATTGGGTTCAAGTAATGGACGAAGTGGGTCAACTCTGCGGTTTTCATAGCGTACATTTACATCATGCCAAAAGTTATCTGCCGCATGCTCTAAATCACCTAGTTGCATAACGGTTGTTGTATCTGGCAGGTAGTCAAAAATAGTGGCTAGCTTTTCAAAAAACAGCGGCATGTAGTATTCAATACCTGCAGGCCAGTTACCTTTACTTACTTGCATGTATACCGAGTCTTGCTGTGAGCTTGCACCAAACTTTTCACGGTAGCTTATTCTAAAGCGCTCAATATCGGCTTCATTTGTAGGAAATTCGTGTGCTGGAAGTAGCTCAATTTTATCTACTTTTTCATCAGAACGCTGCGTTTCTACATCAAATAAACGAATAGTGTCGAGTTCGTCATCAAAAAAGTCGAGTCTGAATGGATGCGGGCTACCCATCGGGTATAAGTCAACGATAGAGCCGCGTATAGCGTATTCGCCGTGCTCCATTACTTGTTGAACATTTAAATAACCGGCTTGCTCTAAATTATCACGAAAGTTATGTGTGTCTAGCTTGTCACCTACTTTAAAGTTGATTGTTGAACCATAAATAAATGAGGCAGGGGCTGTGCGCAACATTAAGGTAGATACAGGTACAATTAACACACTTTGTTGTTCTTTTTTTAAGGTGTTTAAAGTGGCTAAACGGGCTGAAATAATATCTTGATGGGGAGAAAAGTGATCGTATGGCAGAGTTTCCCAATCAGGAAATACCATTACTGGGTTATCGGGTAATAAATATTCTAATTCTGTTTCAAGGCGTAGTGCGTTTGGTGTATCAGGCGTAACAATCAAGACTAAGTTGTCTTGTTGTTTAACGCCTTCAGCAATGGCAATACTTAAACCACTTCCGCTTAGCTGGCCCCATTGAATTTTATCTTTTTGAGATTTTACCCAAGGCAAGGCTGCCCATTGCTCAAACGCCATTTATTACTCCATTTATAGTTGGCTCTTAGCAAGTAAGAGCCATTATATTATTTAACCAGAGCGCAGGTTACTTAGTCTCGGTATATTTTTGTTAGGTCTTTGTAGTGATCAATTCGTCGATCACGTAGGAACGGCCAAATACGTCTTACGTTTTCTGAGCGTTTTTGATCAATTTCTACCACTAAAATTTGCTCATCAGTATTATTAGCCTCGGCTAGTAACTCGCCTTGTGGGCCTGCAATGAACGAATTACCCCAAAACGCAATACCATCGCTTTGTCCGCTTGGGTCACTTTCATGGCCTACGCGGTTACAACTAATTACTGGTACGCCATTGGCAACAGCATGAGCACGCTGGCTAATAACCCAGGCATCTTTTTGACGAGTTTGCTCAGCAACGTCGTCATTTATATCCCAACCGATAGCAGTAGGGTAAATTAATACCTCAGCGCCTGCCATCGCCATTAAACGCGCCGCTTCAGGAAACCATTGATCCCAACATACTAGCACGCCTAATTTACCTACCGAGGTTTGAATCGGCTCAAACCCGATATCACCAGGGGTAAAGTAAAATTTTTCGTAAAAGCCAGGATCATCAGGAATGTGCATTTTGCGGTATTTACCGGCAATGCTACCGTCTTGCTCTAATACAACTGCGGTGTTGTGATAAAGACCCGTTGCGCGTTTTTCAAATAAAGAGGCCACAATTACAATGCTTAGCTCTTTAGCAAGCTCACCTAAGGCATTACTGCTAGGGCCCGGAATGGTTTCGGCTAAATCAAATACGTCAACATTTTCGGTTTGGCAAAAATAGAGGCTTCGATGTAACTCTTGAAGTACAACCAGTTTAGCACCTTTTTGAGCGGCTTCACGAATGGCAGTCATTGATTTTGCCATATTTTGTTCAGCACTATCGCTGTTGCTTTGTTGCACTAATGCAACGGTTAATTTTGCAGGGCTTGTCATTGTGCTGCTCCAGCTAAAAATCCACGAGGTAATTGCATTGTAATACAGTGCAGGCTGCCAAATTGTTCAATTATTGGCTGGCAATTAACGCCAATAATAATGTGTTGTGGGTATGCTATTTGAACTTGCGCTAGAGCACGTTCATCATTGGCATCATTATACGTTGGCACAAGCACCGCATTATTAATAATTAAGTAGTTAGCGTAGGTAGCCGGTAAGCGTGTTTGCTCATCGTCATAAGCGGCTTTTGGCCACGGTAACTTAATTAAGTTATATGGGGTGTTATCGGCTGTTTTAAAGGTTTTTAGTTGTTTTTCCATCGCATCAAGTGCGCTGTAGTGCTCATCAGTTTCATCGTCGCACTTTACATATACAAGGGTATTATTTGGTGCAAAGCGCACTAAGGTATCAATGTGGCTGTCGGTGTCATCGCCCGCTAAATAGCCATGATCAACCCATAAAAAGCTCGTTGCGCCTAAGTGCTCTTTTAAAAGTACTTCTATGTCAGCAGGGTTTAAATCTGGGTTACGATTTTTATTGAGTAAACATTCGCTGGTTGTTAGCAACACACCATGCTCGTTTATTTCAATACCGCCACCTTCAAGCACCATATCGAGCGCTTGATATTGATTTTTTTTGCTACTTAGCTCTTTTACCAATGTACGATTAATTTGATTGTCTAATGCACTTTCAAACTTGTTGCCCCAACCATTAAAAGTAAAATCATAAATTTTTAATTGCTCTGGTGAGTCAATGGCGGCGCAAGTAAGCGGACCATGATCGCGTGCCCACGTATCGTTAGTAGGCGTTACTACAAAATGAACACGATTAAGAGAGATGCTAGCGCTATTTAGCAATGCTGTAATATGCATTTTTAAGGCACTGTTATGCGCCACAATAACAAGCTGTTGCTGCGTTGTTATATGTTTAGCAAGCTCAACATACACAGGTTCTACACGTGCTAAATTATCAGCCCAATCGGTGTCTTTATGAGGCCACGTAAGCATAACAGCGTCTTGCTGGGCCCATTCTGGTAAAAGTCTAAAGTTCATGAATTTTATATACTAATTAAGATGACACTAGTTTAGCATTTTACAAAAAGATGTCAGCTAATTATCGTTGTTTGAATCATCTTGGGCTAGTTCTAATTCTTGACGTTTTTTAAGTTGGCGGGTTTGAGCATGTAAACTCGCTCTAACAATTAGTTCTTGGTCAGTGGTTCTAATAGCGGTGAAAAGCAGGGTGTATTGATAATATTCGCTATCTTGCTTTTCTACTGCCACAACTTCAGTGTAACAGTACACAGCAGAGGCTTCGTGGTGCAAAAACAGCTTAGTTCTGAATGTTTGGCCAATTGAGTGTACTTCAGGAGAAGTGAAGCGAATACCGCCACCGCCGTAACTATCACATTGAATTGCGTTATCTTGGGCTTGTTCTGAGGCCAAAATATGGCTCATTATTAAATCTATTTTACGTGACTGCGCTTGTAAAAATGTAGCTAGCTCTTGTGCTATATCGCCTAAGTTACGCAGTGGGCGTAACGAGCTTTGCTCAAGCTCACTCACTTCATTAGCTAATCTAAATAGTGGGGGGATATCGTCTTCAAGCTCAAGCTGCGATTTAGGAACTTGTTCGCTCGATACGGCGAATAAATTCACTCTTATACTTTCATTAATTTGAAAGTACTGCTCAAACTCACCTAATCTTTCACTATTCATTATGTTCTCCACCACGTATTTATTTAATAGTAGCGTTGTGAGTACTAAATTGCTAGCAGATAAAGTAACTCATAGCGGGCTAAATGCTTTGTTTACATTCAATTTTTTAACATGTTTTTTATGAAAATAAATACACTAAAATTCTAAATTATTAGGGTTAGGTATAAAAAAGCGGCCAATGTCATCCTAACATTGGCCGCTTGGGTATTGATTCATCAGCGCATACTTATTTAAGTAGAGCGGCTAATTCATGTAAATCTTTCACAACGTGATCTGGCTTTTTAGCTAATGGGTAAAGTGCTTTACCTGGGCGAGCAATAAAAGTGGTTTGTAAGCCTGCTTCTTTTGCGCCAGCAACATCCCAGCCATGGGCTGCAACCATCATTGCTTCATTTGGTGCTACGTTTAACTTTTTAAGTACCCATTCATAAGCACGTAAATCAGGTTTATAAATTTTAATATCTTCAATGCTGTAACGTGCGTCAAAGTAAGATGTTAAACCTGCGCTTTCAAACTGTGCCTTTACACCCTTGTTTGAAGAATTTGTAAGGCTTACTAATTTATAGCCCTGTGCTCTAAGTTTTGCCAGTCCTTCTTTAACATCAGAATGTGGTGGCAAAGTTAGAAGCGGTGTAACAATCGCTGTTTTGGCTTGTTCACTTGTAATATCAATGTTGTTGTTTTGAGCAACCATAAGAAGTGATGCCACGCCGATTTGTCCGAAGTCGTGATAACTACCGCTTACAGTATCTACTAGTGAATGGTGCAACATAGTTGAAAACCACAGTGGTAATAAATCTTCACGTCCGCCTAATGCTTTACCAATAGAAGTTCGCATTGACGTTAAATCAAGCAAGGTTTCGTTTACATCAAAAATAAGTACTTTAGGCTTTGTTTGCTCTTTTGGTTCATCAGCTACTGCATAACCTGATACAAGGCTTGTGCCCACAAGTAGTGAAAGAGTCAGTGTTTTTAACGATTTTAAAATAGACATTAATTTTTCTCCGATTCAAGTGCTGTCATAACATCAATAGGTTCTGCGCGTAGGGTGTAGTCTTCACTTAAAAATGCGTATGTAATAACACCTTCTTGATTTATTACGTAGGTGGCCGGTAGCGGTAATTTAAAGCTTTTATCGCCGTAGTAGTGTTCAAAATCAATACCAAACTCGGTATATAACGCTTGAATACGCTCATCTAGTGTAAACAATAAGCCAAATTGCTCAGCTACTTTATTACTCACATCTGAAAGCACGTCAAATTCGAGGCCGTTTTTTTGTGCAGTTGAGAGAGTTTCATCAGGTAACTGCGGTGATATTGCTATTAATTGAGCACTTTGAGTTTTAAATTGCGGTAAGTAATCGTTCAGTGCTTTTAGCTCTAAATTACAATATGGGCACCAGCCACCACGATAAAAGCTAATAATTACCGGGCCTTTTTTTAATAAATCCGCAAGCTCAATGTTTTCGCCTTTATGATTGGCAAGGCTGAAGCTTTCTACTTTTTGACCAATTTGCAACGCATTGTCTTTAATATGCTGTGCAATAAGCTCTTCGTTTGTAGTGTTCATTAATGCCAAAACGTCAGCCGGTAATTTGGCATCTTTTTGTACGTTGTAGGCATCTATTTGCGCTTTTAAACTCATGATTGAACCTCAATAATTAGACTATCTGCAATTATAGTGTTTTACATATTTAAATAAACATTGCAAAACTGAAAGCTTCATTCGAAAATATTAAACATTGAAAAGTGCACAATGGCATCTTTATGTATAATTTAAGCGACCTAGAAACATTTATAGCAGTAGTTGAAAATAAAGGAGTGCTTGCTGCTGCGCGCGAGCAGCGTTTATCGCCTGCAACAGTAAGCCATCGCTTAAGTAAATTAGAACGTGAGCTTGCAACAGTACTTGTTTTTAGAGACAGCAGGCGAGTGCGGTTATCTCCAGCAGGTGAAATATTTTATACGCGAGTTGGCGCTATAATGGAGGCGCTGCAAGACGCTGAGCATAGTATTGGTGCACGAAGCTCATCAGTGAGTGGTTTATTACGCGTGACTATGCCGCCTTGGATTTTTTCAAAATATGTAATGCCTAGACTTAATGAGCTGGAGCACGCTTATCCAGAGCTAAAACTTGATTTTTTAATAACGGATCATTTTGTAAATGTGGTTGATGATGCACAGGACGTTGCTATTAGAGTTGGGCAATTAAATGACTCAGGGCTGCTTTCTCGTAAAATAGTAAACAATAGCCGCATACTTTGCGCAGCTCCCAGCTATATAGAAAAGTACGGCATGCCTGAAAATTTAACGCAATTGAGCGATCATTATTGGGTATGTTTACCGTGGCAACGACAGTTAAAGCTTTTTGACGAGCATAAAAAAATCCATACTTTTAATGCTAAAACCCGTTTTACTATCTCAAACTCCGATAATATGACCCAAGCTGCTATTGCAGGGCATGGTATAGCTATTAAATCTAAAATAGCGATTAATGAAGATCTTAAAAATGGCATTTTAGTTGAAGTTATGCCCGGTGTAATGGCACAAGATGATGCGCCAGTGTGGTTTTTACGTCCGCAAAATAGTTTAACTACCCGCAAAACCGATGTTTTTTATGACTTTATGAAATCGTTATTTTTGAGCTGCGAGTAAGCGTTTAAATGAGCGCTTTGCTCCAGTTAAAAATAAATAACCAGTAAGTTCTGCTAGTACGGCAACTATAATAGCTGCAACAATGGCGGCTATAATAGAGTCTTTTTTTAAAATGATTTGACCTTCAAAGCGTTGCCACACTTGTTGCTTTACATCGCTCATGCCACTGATCATAGTAAAAATATATGGAGATTGCGCAAACCTATTTACGGCTATCTGTAAGTCTTGTTGTCGTGTGTAAAGTGTACTGATATTACTTGCCCCCTTATTCACAATCCCATCATCAATATTTTTATAGTGTTTAATTAGCTTATTTAAATCATTATTAAAATACTTAGCTGCATCGTTTTTAAAAGGTGCAATGGCACTATTAGCTTCAATTAATTGGGCTGATAATGCTTGGCCAAAATCGCTTACAAATGCAGGGATTTGCACCCCAAGTAGTAAACCGAATGCAAAGAAACTAAGGCGGATATAATCTAAAAATTTACTCATTTATCTTCCTATCCATTTAAATAACCCAAAATTAACATTTGAGCTTGTTTTTATATCAAAAACTCGTAATCTAATGGGGCGTGTTGACCTTTGTGAATTGAAATTTGTTCAATCTAGGTACGATTTAATCGCGGCGCGAGGTTTGTAACCTAGCGGGCTAAGTCAAAACCGTGCAACAAAGAGTTAATCGTCCCTAGATCGAGCTCAAAGGGCAGCGCATGTTTGGCATTTATGCTGCGTTATCACCTATTTATGGGGAATAACCACACTACATAGGCTCTGCCTTGCCTAAATACCAAACGTACTGCTGCAAATTCAACCACGAAAGGCCAACACGCCCTAATAATAAAAATAACAACAGGTGGATGTTAAGGATGACGAAAAAAGTAAAATTCACGTCAACATTTGTTGATATATCTAAACAGCTCAAACGTTTTGTATCGCGCATTGTCCAACCCGACGATGTAGAAGATATTGTGCAAGAAACCTTTGTAAAAAGCTACGAAGCTGATTTAAAGCAAGATATACAGTTTACCCGCAGTTACATGCTTAAAACAGCAAAACACCTAGCACTTAACCATATAGCTAAGTGGGACAACAAATTTAATGATTCGTTAGAAAACGATAACGAATTACCCGTATTACTTAAATCAATGAAGCTTGAGGATGAATACACATCTAAAGAGCGCTTTTTACTTTTTTGTAGAGCTACTGAGCAACTAAGCTCATCGATCCGTAAATGCTTTATATTAAAAAAAGTTTACGGCATGAGCCAAAAAGAGATCGCAGACCAAATGCAGTTAAGCCAAAGCACTGTTGAAAAACACATTGCCAAAGGGTTGTTACAAACCATGTTGTACATGCGTGAACATGAGCAAGGCTCTCAAACGCATCCTAAAGCTCAAGCACACCCTATATCAGTTAAGAGGGTCGCAGAATGAGTAATGTTCATCAATTTAATTCAAAAGATTTAATTTTAGAAAAGTCATGTGATTGGATAAGCGCGATTGATCGTGGTTTAACTGATGATGAAAAAGAGCAATTTAAATTATGGATGATGCAAAGCATCGCCCATCAAGACTCTATATACGAGCTTGCTCAGCTTTGGGATGAGCTTTCGGTGTTAAATGAATTAAGTCATTTATTTCCTCAGCGTAACAATACTAAAGCATCAAAAAATAAGTGGATGTTTTCTTACTCAATTGCAGCGAGCTTATTTGCAGCGTTAATGGTATGCAGCTACTTATTAATTAATTTAGAAAACGGCTATAACCAAGAGCTTGCAAAAGTTAACTACACTAAAATTTACAAAACAAAAGTAGGCGAGCAAGCAACGTATGTATTGCCAGACGGTACTATAGTGCAGCTTAATACTAATAGCTTACTAGAAGTTGCTTATAGCAAAGGCCGCAGGCAGTTGTTACTTAGTCGTGGAGAAGGGCGTTTTAACGTAGCAAAAGATGCCACGCGTCCGTTTAGTGTTATGGCCGGCGACAAAAGCTTTACTGCACTCGGTACCGTGTTTAATGTACAGCGTAATACCTCATCAGATTTAGAGCTTGTTGTTACCGAAGGCAAAGTGATGATCACCGACCCTAGTGTAGCGGTTGACGCAAATGACTTTAAAGATTATCAGCTTGCAGATAACAGCACGCAAAAAATTCGTCAAATTAATGCCAATATCGTTACCTCAGGCGAAAAGGTAGTTATAAAGCAGAGTGTTACAAAGCCAATTACCCAGCTTTCAATGAACGACGTACAACGCGATTTGGCATGGCAAAATGGCATGCTTATTTTTAACGGAGAAGAGCTAAGCGATGCTTTAAATGAAGTAAGTCGCTATACCGCCACACGTTTTGAGCTTTCATCAGCCGAGCTTGCCAGCATTAAAGTAGCTGGGGTATTTAAAGCGGGTGACGTTGAAGGTTTACTAGAAAGTTTACAAACTAATTTTTCGATTGATCATGAGCGTTTAGGTGAGCATGTAGTAACGCTAAAACACCATACAGAATCATAAGTAGACGTTATGCAAATCAAACTAATGTTAGATAAAGTTGCATCAATAAAGATTGAACGTAAAAAAAACATTAAAAAAAAGAAACAAAACCATAGAGGATTTTTGTTTGTCAGCTGTTTATATAAGTTGCGCAGTAACCAAACGCATTTATTGAGTGGATTTAGTGTGCTTGTACCGGCTATTTTTAGCTTGAGTGTACAAGCAGCAACTCAAACCACTGGGCAAATGGTGCAATTTGATATAAAAGCGCAGCGAGCAGACAAAGCCTTAATTGAATATGCTAAACAAACAGAGCAAACCGTGGTGTTTTCTTATGAGTTGGCAAAGCAGTATGACGCAAATTCAGTTTATGGATTTTACACTCAGCTAGATGCTCTAGAGGCATTATTAGGTGGGACTGAACTCGATGCGGTTGTTGATCAAAATGGTTTACTGAGTATAAAACTCAAACAAATCAACAGGAATGATAACAACATGATGAAGCTTTCAGCGGTCAGTGCAGCAGTATTACCAGCTTTACTTGCAGTAAATTCGCAAGGTGTAAACGCAGCAGAAGAAGTCGCTCAAGAAAAAATTGAAAAAATTGCTATTGTCGGTAGCCGTGTAGCAGGACGTTCAGTTGAAGATTTACCCGTTCCAGTAGATATCTTAAGTGCAGAAGCGCTTGAAAATACAGGCCAAACAGAAGTTGGTCGTATGCTACAGTCTATCGCTCCTTCATTTAACTTTTCAAGCTCTGCAATTAGTGACGGTACTGATGCTTTAAGACCTGCGACACTTCGCGGTTTGGGCCCCGATCAAACATTGGTTTTAATTAACGGCAAACGTCGTCACCAAGCAAGTATTATTCATATTAATGGCTCTGTTGGGCGTGGTACCGCAGGTACTGACATGAATGCAATTCCAGCCTCTGCAATTAAACGCATTGAAGTATTACGTGATGGCGCTGCTGCTCAGTATGGTTCTGATGCAATTGCAGGTGTTATTAATATTGTGCTTAAGGATGGTAGCGAAGGTGGCAAAGCGGCTATTAACTACGGTCAATATTCTGAAGGCGATGGCGAAACCATTAACCTTGATTTTAATAAAGGCTTTGCGCTAGGTGATGACGGTTATTTAAATACAACTATCAATTACCGTGACCGTGCACCGACTAACCGTGCAGGTTTACATGGCTCTTGTCAGTTTTATGGTTGTACAGAACTAAGTGACGGTACTTTACTTGCTGGCGATCCGCGTGAGCTGACAGCCGATCGTGATACATTCAGAATTGGTGATGCTGATTCTCAGCAGTTTGGTTTAACAATTAATACCGGTTACGAGTTAGGTGATGGCGAGCTTTACGGCTTTATTACTTACTCAACACGTGAAAATGAGTCGGCTGCATTTTTCCGTCATAATGCAAATGCAGGTGGTAACCCAGTACTACAAGATAATGATGCGACGATTCCGCTAGGTTTCTTACCAAAAATTAATACAACTATCGACGATATCTCGTACAACTTTGGTTATAAAACTGAGTTTGATAACGATGCAAGCCTTGATTTATCTTACACCTATGGTGAAAACAGCATTGATTACACGACAAGTGACACTATCAATGCCTCATACGCTAACTTTTTACGTTATGACCAAGGTTTAAGTGCTGCTGATATTCGTACAACTATCCCACGTGAAGCGTACGCTTACGGCATGGAATTATCACTGCAAACAATCAATATTGATTTTACGCAAAACTTTGATGATTATTCTTTAGCAATGGGTGCAGAAATCCGTACTGACGAATATCGCATTTTAGAAGGTAATGAGTACGCATACCGCGATTACGATACAACCAACGGTGTAAGTATTTACAACGGCTTAAGTGGTGGTGTTGGCTCTGAAGATGCATCAGGTGGTTCACAAGGTTTTGGTGGTTCAGCTCCTGCGTCATCAGTTGATGAATCGCGTGATGTAATTTCATTTTACGTAGATGCAGAAGCTTATGTGATTGAAGATGTAATTTTATCGGGTGCACTTCGCTACGATAACTACAAAGGCTTTGGTGATACAGTAAACTTTAAGCTTGCTGGTAACTGGTCTGTAACCGACGATATTTCACTACGTGGTGCATTAAGCTCAGGTTTTAGAGCGCCTTCAATGCAGCAGCTTTACTTTAATAACGTAAGTACGCAATTTGTTGTTGGTACTAATGGTAATTTAGTTGCAGAAGAGGTTGGTACATTTAGAAATGATTCAACACTTGCGCAAAGCTTAGGTATTCCAAAGCTTAAAGAAGAAAAATCACAAAACCGTAGTTTAGGTATTGTATATAACGTTACAGATAATATTAATGTAACCGTTGATTACTACTCAATTGATATTGACGACCGTATTGTAATTAGTGACCGCTTAGGTAAAGGTTTATCTACAAGCCTTGATGCTGCACTAAATAGTGCGGGTGCTGGCGTAGGTCAGTTCTTCTTAAATGGTGCTGATACAGAAACTCGTGGTGTTGATTTTGTAGCAACGTGGAACACTGAAGGTTTAGGCGGCACGCTTGATTTTACACTTGCAGCTAACTTTACTAAAACAGATGTTGTATCGTTATTTTCGCCTGCTGGCTCAAGCCTTGAGACAGTAAACGTAGAAGATATATTTTCAGCTGAAGACATCTCTATTATTGAAGAGTGGCAACCAGAGGATCGTATTAACTTAAGTGCGCTTTATCAACGTGACGATTGGACAGTTAACCTGTCACTTAATCGCTTTGGTGAGTACACAGTAGAAGATGGTGGTCGTCAAACGTATGGCGCAGAAATTTTAACTGACGTTAAAGTTAACTACTTCGTTACTGAAGATTTGTCGGTAAATATTGGTGCAAATAACTTGTTTGATGTTTACCCAGATAAAAACGAAATAGGTAACTCTCGCTCAGGTACTATTGTGGATGCTAGTGGCGACACAGTAATAAGCAGCTCAGGTGTGTTTGACTACTCACGTCGTTCGGCTCCATTTGGATTTAACGGTGCTTACTACTACGTAGGCGCAGAATACCGTTTTTAATTACTAACCTCCCTTTCGTTATTTAACTCAAAGGGCCGTAAGGCTAATGCCGATCAGTTAAGAAAATGACCGGTTGACCGATCCAAACGATCATGCAAAATCCGTAGTTAGGAAACTAACTACGGATTTTTTTGTGAATATAGAACAAGCACTGCAAGCAACAC
>NZ_JADYXC010000011.1:0-128917 GCF_015864505.1 Pseudoalteromonas sp. SWYJ118
AAAGTTAGGAGGCTGGAAAGATACCAAGCGCACAGGGCGTGCATCTGTGAAAGTGTTATGGCAAGGATGGCTTAAGTTACAAGCCATCCTGGAAGGCTACGATTTAGCAAAATCTCTTGAGTCAGACTTGTGATCAAGAGACAGCTTTTAAAGCGCCTTTTTTATTGTCTTAAATAAAGTTGGTATATTACCAATTCGCTTAATTAAGTATTATTGCGGATTGGTATTAATTACCTCTGGCAATAAACTCAATCCGATTGCCGCTAGGCTCTCTTATCATCATATGTTGGGTTGGACCTTTACCTAAGTTTTCTGGTGCAAACTCTATAATAATATTATTTTGCATTTTTAAGTGTGTATGTAGCTCGCTTAACTTTTTGATACTTTCAACACTGAGTGCTAAATGATGTAAGCCGACATTTTCTGCCCGATTAAACTCTACACGCTTGTCATCATTTTTAACGCGCCACAGTGTAATAGTTATTTTGTTATTAGATAAAAAATAAGCAGGATAGGTTGGGTCATTTCCCAGCACTTTAAAACCAAGTACATCTGTAAAAAATACTTTAGATGAATCTAAATTGGACACTGTTAAACCAAGGTGATCAACACCGCCAACCCAATTTTTAACGTTTTTTGATGTATCAGCAATGGCTGAGGCAGACAAAAGGAGTAAGGGGGAAAGGCTAAGCAATAACGTTTTTTTAAGCATGAGGTCTCTTGTTAATTAAATAAAGTTAACAACAAGACCCATCTAAATACGGTTACCTTACAAAAAAGGTATAAATTTATAAGCTGTTTTTAGCAGCTAAGTAATCGCTGCGTTACTTTTGATTGGGGGTTTTGAAAAACATCTTCAGTAGGGCCGTATTCAACTACTTCGCCTTTATCGAGTACAACCACATAATCACTGATGTGGCGCACTAGGCTTAAATGATGAGTGATCATCACGTACGTAAGGCCTGTGTCGCGCTGCAGCTTAAGTAATAAATTCACTATTTGCGCACGTATAGACGGGTCTAAAGACGAAACGGCTTCATCGAGCACAATCACCTTAGGATCTAAGATTAATGCACGAGAAAACGCTACACGCTGTAGTTGCCCCACACTAAACATATGCGGGTAGTAGTGTTTATGATCGATTAACAAACCCACCTTTGAAAGCGTTGCATCAATCTTTTCAGTTCGTTCGGCTTCATCAAGCTCAGTATTATATTGCAGGCAATCATCAAGCATTTCGCCAATAGTTAACCCCGGGTTGAGCGATGCAGCTGAATCTTGAAAAATCATACGAATATGGCGACATTGATTATCGCGTACGCCATTATCTTCGATAATATTATTCTCGAGCAAAATTTGCCCGCTATCAGCAGTATCAGCTCCTGAAAGTAGTTTTGCTAACGTACTTTTACCTGCGCCTGTTTCACCAATTATGGCAATACTTTCGCCTTTACCCACGCAAAACGAAATATTTTTAAGTACTTCAAACTTTTTACGTGAAAAAAGCCCAGCTCGCACATTAAATGTTTTTGATAGCGCTTGTACTTTGAGTAGCGGTTGCATTATTTCATGTCCTTAATTAACGGAAAATGGCACGCATAACTATGACCATGATGCTTAGTAAGGGTGGGAGTTACCACGCAGGCTTTTTGTGCTTGCGGACAACGCGGCCCGAGGCGGCAGCCAATAGGTAAATGTTGTAGAGTAGGGATAGTTCCTTTAAGTGCATAAAAAGGTTCTTTATGCGCTAAACCTTGTTCGTAGTCTGGCAAACTTTTTAATAATGCTTGCGTGTATGGATGGCGAGGCTGTTTAAATATTTCATGAGTTGGGCCTGCTTCAACCATTTGCCCGCAATATAAAACATGAATACCATGCGACCAATGTGCAATCTCTTCAAGTTCATGAGAAATCATTAAAATAGACATGTTTTTAAGCTGGTTTAAGCTTTTTAATAACCTAAATACTTGCGCGCGAGTTGTGCTTTCAAGCGCTGTAGTTGGCTCATCAGCTATTAATAACTTAGGTGTGCGAGCAATGGCCATTGCAATCATTACTTTTTGGCATACGCCTTCTGAGAGCTCATGAGGGTAACTGCTTAGTACCGCTTCGTGGTTTTTAATGCCCACTTTATGAATAAGTGCTTTTACTCTGTCTTTTCTTTCGCGGTTGCGTTTTAAAAAGAAACCTTTAGTTGCTACCTCAGGGAGTGTTTCGGCAATTTGATCAAATATTTTAGCGGTTGGGTCAAGGCAGCGGCTTGGATCTTGATAGATCATCGCTATATCTTGGCTTACTATTTTACGGCGCTTCTCTGGGCTTAAACGCATTAAGTCTACGCCGCGCCAATGAATACGGTCGGCAGTAATATCCCAGCGTTCGTTCAATACACCAATAATCGCTTTTGCTATTAGGCTTTTACCAGAGCCAGACTCGCCTACAAGCGCATGTACTTCGCCTTCTTTTAAGCTGAAACTCACTCTGTCTACGGCTCTAATTACAGTTTCAGAGGTACGTAGTTCAATTGTTAAGTTACGAACATCGAGTAATTGCATTTAATCAGCCTTACGTGCTTTAAGCACTTGTCGCAGGCCATCGCCTACTAAATTAGTAGATAACACGGCTAAAAATAACAGCACACCAGGTAGCGCTACAGTCCACGGCGCTAAATAAATAAGGCCTAGGTTTTCGGCTAATATTGCGCCCCATTCGGTCGTTGGTGGCTGAGCCCCTAATTTTAAAAATCCCAGTGCTGAAATATCTAATATAGCGGTAGAAAGCGCCATCGTGAATATAACCACAATATGTTCATAAATATTAGGGAAAATACCGCGCGATATAATATGCCAATTAGATGCGCCATCGAGTTTAAATGCGGTAATGTAATCTTTACTTAATTCATCAACAATTAGGTTACGCACTGAGTGAATAAACTGCGGCAGTAGCGCTAAAATAATCGCCCATACGGTATTCATTAAACCTGGGCCGAGTATGGCGATTATGATTATTGCCAATAACAAAGAAGGAATAGAAAGCGTTATATCAAGCAAGTGATTTAAAAAGCTTGAACGCAGCCCTTTACTAATCCCTGCAAAAGTACCCACTAACACACCAAAAATAGTCGTGATTAGGGCGGCTACAACAGAGAGGCCAAACGTATACGTAGCCCCATTCATTAAGCGCGATAGTACATCACGGCCTAAATCATCGGTACCTAAAAGAAAGCGTACATCGCCCATTTCTCGCCACGATGGCGGAATAAGCAGTGCATCACTGTGTTGTTGGTTTACACCATACGGGGCTAAAAAAGGAGCGGTGGCGGCTAATAGTGCAAACGCCATAAATATCCATAAACCAACCAAAGCAGGGTGGTTATTTTTAAATTTTCGCCAAAGTCGCGCGAGTGGCGATTTATTCGACTCTTCAGAAAATAAATTAAACTTTGCCATGAGCCTGATTCCGCGAGAGTGGATCGAATAAAGTGTAAGTAAGTTCAGCTGTAATAGAAGCTAAAATAACAAATAAAGATACCGCCATTAATCCGCCTTGAATTGCAGGAAAGTCACGCTGATAAATACTATCGATTAACCATCGGCCAATACCCGGCCACGAAAAAATAACTTCGGTAATCATCGCAAGCGTTATTAGCGTACTAAATTGCAAACCAATTTGCTTAATTACCGGCAGTAATGCATTACGCAGTGCATGGTGCATGATAAGTTGACGGCGGTTAAGGCCTTTTGCCCTAGCTGTTTTAATAAAGTTTTGATCCATTACCTTAAGCATCGACTCGCGAGTAAAGCGAATTAATACGGTTGTAGGATACATAGCAAGTACAATTGTAGGGAGCGTTAAATGGCGCAGCGCATCAACAAAAGCCATGCCTTTATACGGAAAGCCAGCAAGTGCAATATCAATTAAAATAAACCCAGTATTTGCGGGTATTTCGTAAAGGAGCCCCATTCTCCCCGACATAGGAAACCAGCCAAGCTTTAATGAAAAAACCATTATTAATAACAATGCGAGCCAAAATACAGGCATTGAATAACCCAACATAGTGGTCGAGTTTATAAGCTTGTCGGGCCAACGTTTATGATAGCCAGAGCCTAAAATGCCAGTCGGTACACCAATAACAACCGATACAATTAATGCGTATACGCTTAGCTCTAAAGTGGCCGGTAGCAAATCAACAATATGGCTAAAGACACTGTTACCTGAGGCAAACGAAAGCCCCCAATCACCCTGAAATATTCGCCCTAAAAAGGCAATGTATTGCATAAAGTAATTGCTGTTGTATAAATATTTGTCTTCAAGCTCACTATGCTGTGCAAAGTTACTGCTCGGTATGCCACTTAAATTACTGAGTGGATCACCGGGAAATAAATACGCCAGCGAAAACGTAAATACACTAAGCATTAGTATCATAAAAAGGAATAAACCAAGGCGGCGTAAAATATAATCTAAGATCATTATTTTTTCCTCGCATTGGCAAGTGAAATAGCGCCAAACGGGCCAAGTGTTATGCCTTCCACATCGGCGCTACTCGCTTGAAAGCGCAGGCCATGAGCAATAGGCAATAACGGCAGCTCTTTAATAATCAAACTTTGTGCATCGTCGTAGTATTTTTTACGTTTGTTTAAATCAGTGGTGTCGAGTGCTTGAGTAAGCAATAAATCAAATTGGGGATTACACCAGTTTGCTGGGTTTTTGCCACTAAAAGTAGCGGTACAACTGAGCAGTGGGCTAAAAAAGTTATCAGGATCGGGTGTATCTGCCGCCCAACCAAGTAACACGCTGTCGTGCCTGTGCTCGCCAATACGCTGAATAAACGTGTTCCACTCATATTCTACAATACTTACATTAACGCCTACTTTGCGCAAATCGCTTTGCATAAGCTCAGCCATTTTACGTGCGTTAGGGTTATAAATACGACTCACAGGCATAGCCCATATTGTCATATCAAAGCCATCAGGTAAGCCTGCTTCAATAAGTAACTTTTTAGCAAGTTCTGGATCAAACGTAGGAATATCTTCTTGTGGCTCAAACGCCCAAGAGGTTGGCGGCAAAATAGATTGTGCGCGAGTACCGTTACCGTAATAAACCGCCTGCATTATTTTATCTACATCTATTGCATGCGCGAGTGCTTGGCGTACGCGTAAATCGTCAAACGGGGCACGTTCTGTATTAAACGCCCAATAACCTATGTTTAAGTTTGTTTCTTTTTCAATATTTATATCATCGCGTTGCGCTAAAATACTTAATTGCGCACTACTTGGATGAGCCGTTACATCGCACTCTTTAGTTAGCATTTTAGCTATGCGCGCAGTGCCATTAGGCGTTATGTCGTAAACCAATTGTTCAAGTGCTACATCGTGCTTCCAATAAAGTGGATTACGATAAAAGCGTACAAGGTGATCTCGACGGTATTCTTTATAAATATACGGGCCAGTGCCAATCGGGTACTGATCAAATAAATTTTCTTGATTGTTTTCCTTGAGTTTCATGGCATATTCTTCTGAAAGCACCACAGCAAAATCGGTAGCCATATTGGCTAAAAAGCTACTTTCAGGATTAAACAATTCAAAACGGACTTGATAGTCAGACACGCGGACAATTTTACGAATAAGTTGATCAATCCCCACACTTTGAAAATACGGGTAATTGGCATCGCCCACAAAGTGATATGGATTATATACATCGAATAATCGGCTAAAGGTAAATATAACGTCGTCGGCGTTAAAATCCCGCGATGGGGTAAAATAAGAAGTTGTATGAAACTTTACATCTTTACGCAGGGTAAAGGTAACCGATTTACCATCTTTACTAATTTTCCAATCAGTCGCCAGCTCACTTTGAAATTCTGCCGTAACAGGGTCAATGCTAATTAAACGGTCGTATAATTGGTTAGCAATTATATCAATAGTTGAACCGGTGGTCGTGACTTGCGGATTAAACGACACAGGGTTGGCTTCAGCGCAGTAAACTAAGCCTTGGTTTTTTTCTTCTATGATTTCTTCTTTGCTATCAAGGCAACCAACCAAAGTGGTGGCAAGCAAAACAAGTAATAATTTATGCACCCGCATAACCTCTGACTATTGTTGATCCAACAAGTTGTATTTTTTAAGATAACCACGTAATTGATGATACGTTAAACCAAGTACTTCTGCAGTTTTCTTTTGATTAAATTGGCTATGTTCGAGCGCTTTATTAATCATGTTTATTTCAAAGTCGTTTGAACGTTCTTTTAAGCTACACGGAAATTGAATATCAAGGGTTATATCTGCGCTTGCTTGAGCAATCGGCTGTGCAACTACAATAGGCTCGACATTAACAGTTTGAGTCGCTACAGGTGCTTTAATGCGCGCTTTTGGTCTAAATGGGCTGTCGAATGGGTCTAAAATAATCTGGTGAACGGGGATATGTTCACTACCGTGGCGATATAAGCTTCGTTCAACCACATTTTTAAGTTCGCGAATATTACCAGGCCAATCATAACTAAGCAGTGTTTCTGTTGCGCTTCGGGTAAAACCGCTAAAGAGTTCCCACTCTAAATCGCGCGCCATATTCATCGCAAACTGCTCAGCAAGCAACATAATATCGTCTTGGCGTTCGCGCAGTGGCGGCAGGGTAATTACGTCAAAGGCAAGGCGATCGAGTAAGTCACTTCTAAATTCACCTTGCTCAGCCAAATAAGGGAGGTCTTCGTTTGTAGCACACACTAAGCGTGTATCTACTTTTACAGTTTGTTTGCCGCCAACACGCTCAAACTCACCGTATTCTATAACGCGCAGCAGTTTTTCTTGTACCATAGCTGAGGTGTTTGCTAATTCATCTAAAAACAGTGTGCCGCTGTTAGCGCGTTCAAAACGACCTTCGTGGCGTTTACTTGCCCCCGTAAAGGCACCGCTTTCGTGGCCAAACAATTCACTTTCGAGAAGGTTTTCGTTAAGCGCTGCACAGTTAAGCTTTACGTAGTTTTGATCCCAACGTTTTGATAAAAAGTGTAAGCGCGCTGCTATTAGCTCTTTACCTGTGCCGCGTTCACCAATAATAAGTACCGGTTTATCTAAATTAGCCAGTTGCGATACCTGATCTAATACAGACAGAAAGCTATCTGATTGGCCGAGTAAATTATCCTGTTGGCGATATTGGCTCATATTTCCTAACTCTTGGTCATTTTTACTAACAGTTAGTGTATTTCATAAGTAGGGATAACTAAAGAAATTTGTATATTTAGTTTAACGTAATGAAAATAAAGTGTATTTTAACTTTTAAAAAGTTGGCAAGCATATTGATACTAGTTATAGCAGACTAACTAAGTTTTAATTATAGAGGTAAATGTTATGGGAATTTTTTCACGTTTTGCAGATATTGTTAATTCTAATATCAACGCCATTTTAGATAAAGCAGAAGACCCAGAAAAAATGGTTCGTCTGATTATTCAAGAAATGGAAGATACGCTTGTTGAAGTACGTTCTACATCAGCTAAAACATTGGCTGAGAAAAAAGAAATTGTACGCCGCTTAGATACGCTTAAAGCACAGGTAAGCGATTGGCAAGATAAAGCCGAACTGGCTTTAAGTAAAGACCGCGACGATTTAGCGCGTTCAGCCCTACTTGAAAAGCAAAAGTCGGCAGATGCCGTTGCTTCAGTCGCTAGTGAACTTGAACATGTAGAGTCTCATATTGAGAAATTACAGCAAGAAGTAACGACACTACAAGAAAAGCTAGCAGATGCGAAATCACGTCAAAAGGCAATTATACTTCGCCAGCGTTCGGCTGAGTCGCGCCTTGAAGTGAAAAAGACACTTGATAGCTCAAAAGTAGAAGACGCACTTAATCGCTTTGAACGTTACGAAACTAAAATTGATGGACTAGAATCTCAAATTGAGTCTTACGATTTAGGTAAAAAGACGTTAGCGGACGAAATTGCTAATCTACAAAAAAATGAAAAGATAGATGATGAGCTAGCCGAACTTAAAAAGAAGCTAGCTGATAAATAACTTATAAAGGGGTACTTAAAGTACCCCACTGCTTAAAAACATCAAAACGGATTGTCAGGAGAGGATTATGTTTGATCCAGAGATACTAGTTGCACCATTTATCTTGTTTATGATTTTTGTTGCACCGCTGTGGTTAATTTTACATTACCGTAGCAAAAAACAAGTAAGCCAAGGTTTAAGTGAGCACGAACATCGCCAGTTACTTGAGCTTGCACATAAAGCCGAAAAAATGGCCGACAGAGTCGAAACACTAGAAGCATTGCTTGATCAAGAGTCACCACAATGGAGACGCAAAGTATGAGTGCCAAACGCGAATTATTAAGAGACCCACAACGCGGTAAAATAGCCGGCGTATGTGCGGGATTAAGTGACTACTTTAATATGGAGTTATGGTTAGTTCGCATTATATTTGTTAGTGCGGTACTGCTAACGGGTGGCCCATTATTTGTGGTAGCGTATATTGCAGCCTGGTTTATTTTAGATAAAAAAGAGCCCGCGACAGCGCAAACTAACAGCTCAACTAAAACTGACGATCCGCTAGAAGTAAAATTTAAAGTATGGCAAAAGGGCGAGCCACCGCGCCGCGCATTGCAAGATTTAAAAGAGCGTTTAACGCGTGTAGATACTCGCCTTCAAGATATGGAGCGCCATGTTACTTCAAGTGAGTTTACGGTGAGCCGTGAAATTAACAAACTTTAAAGGATTTAATAGCACCTTATTTGCAGCGTGATAAATTACGGCAAATTAGGTGCAAGACACTTTATGAGCCAATCATTTGCAAAAAAGACCTTTAAAAGCATTAAAGGCAAAGCACAAAAAGCCCTTCATCGCAGTTTAGACCAACACGTAAAACTTGCCGTAACAGGCCTAAGTGGTAGTGGTAAAACAGCCTTTATTACCGCGCTTGTTAAACACTTAACAACCCAAGCGGACGATAAAAACTTACCTTTTTTTGATGTAATGCGCGAGCATCGCCATGTTGCCACTAAAGTTGTGCCGCAAGAGGCGTTAAAAGTCCCTACATTTAATTATACGCGCGCGCTAAGTTCATTATTACCCAGCGATGGAATGCCTACGTGGCCTGCATCAACCGAGCGTATTAATACACTACGCTTAGCAATAAAGTATCAGAGTAATGCAGGGCTGCGCGGGCACTTTTCGCCGCAATCAACGCTTTATTTAGATATTATTGACTACCCGGGTGAATGGCTTCTTGATTTACCTATGCTTGAGCAAAGCTATTCTCAATGGTGCGAACAGCAATATCCGTTACTAACTCAGCCTTCGCGTGTAAATACATCAAGTGATTTTCTAGCTGCTGTTGAGCAACTTGATTTAAATGCGCCTGTAGATGAAAACGCACTTGCTCATATTGCTCAGCTTTATCAAAGCATGTTAGTAGGGCTTAAAAAAGATACCAAACTTGCCATGTTACAACCCGGGCGCATGCTTATGCCTGGCGACTTACAAGGCGCGCCATTGTTATTGTTTTTTCCGGTATCGGGTGAAATAAACAGTGACAATGTCGTTGCGGGGTCTAATTTAGCGCATTTAATTAAGCGTTTTAACGCCTATATAAAAGAAGTTGTAAAACCATTTTATAATGAGCATTTTAGGCACTTTGACCGCCAAATTGTACTTGTCGATGTACTTAGTGCGCTAAACGAAGGGCACGAAACACTACAAGAGCAAAGCAGTGTAATAAACCAATTACTCGCGCACTTTAACTATGGTGAGTCAGGCTTTTTTAAACGTTTATTTAAACCAAACATAGATAAAATATTATTTGCAGCTAATAAGTCAGACCACATAAGTGCAAAACACCATAAAGATTTAGCACTGCTGCTTGATTCGCTCGTGCATGAACAGAGTAATCATTTAAAGTTTGATGGTGTGCAAATAGAAACCATGGCTATGTCGTCAATTACAGCAACGCAGCCGCGCCAAATTACCGACAAAGGCCAAGCGCTTGATTGCATTTACGGTAAACCATTAAACGAGCCTGATTGGCTTACGTATTTACCGCCGCAGCCTCCCACGCGGATGCTAAATAAAAGTGAGTGGCCAGCACAGGGATTTGAGTTTTTATCGTTCTCTCCAATGCCGAGCCCCGATAAACAACTAAAACATATTCGATTAGATCATGTCATGCAGTACCTGCTAGGAGACAAATTAACATGAGTGAGTCAAACCAACCATTTCAAGCAGGGCGTCGTATAGATACGCAAAGCATTGAGCAAAACGAACCCGTTTTAGCACCTGCAAAAATTATTCAGCACGGACAAAGTGATTACGAAGAACTTGAAGATGAAGCATTAGAGCCCGAAATTGATCTTGAGCCTGTGTACAAAAAGTCAAAGTGGCAAACGCTTAAAGGTGTGTTTGCTATTAGTTTTATAGTACTGGTGCTTTTAGAGTTTGCGTACTCGTTAGTATTTGCTTTCGAGCAGTCAATTATTTTAGGCAGTGTTTATTTAACTGCGGTTGTAAGTGGTGTGCTGCTAATAGGGCGCTTATTGTGGCGAGAGTACCGAATGCTGCGCAGTTTAAAGCGTAACCAATTGCACCGAGTTGAAGCCGACAGGCTTTTAAACAGCGAGCAAGTAGGCGGTGCATTACCTTGGCTCGAAAAGCTTAATAAACACCAAGAACTTGATAACTTTGAAACCTTTAAAAACCAAGTAGCGATGCATCACAGCGACAAAGAAATAATGACGCTGTACGCCAACAGTTTATTAATAACCCAAGACACCAAAGCTAAAAAGCTTATAAATCGTTTTGCGACCGAATCTGCACTGCTAGTTGCCCTAAGCCCACTGGCACTGGTGGATATGATGGCCGTACTTTGGCGCGGTACTAAGTTAATTGAACAAATTGGTAAAATTTATGGCATTGGTTTTGGCTACGCAAGCCGTATAAAGTTATACCGCATGTTAATAAGGCAAGTGATGTTTGTAGGCAGTGCAGAGCTTGTATCTGATCTTGCAGCTACAGCACTGAGCGCAGAGCTGCTAGGTAAGCTTTCGGGACGGGCTGCGCAGGGCGTAAGCGCGGGTATTTTTACTGCACGTATTGGTTACAAAGCAATGGAGCTTAGCCGCCCATTACCAAGGCTTGAAAACAAACGCAGCTTACTAAAAGGCACTGTACAAAGCATTGCAGGTAAAATTATGAGCCGTAAAAAGGCTGAACCAACACACTAGATTAGCAGTGGCAATATTTGTGTACAAACGTGCGCTGCATGGTTTTTACACAAATAGCCATCTGAGCATCCGGCATGCTTGCTGTTTGTAAGCGCATACGTTTTGATTGTTGAATCGCAAAAACATAATAATCAAAAAATGAGCCTACAATGAGCAAGCATCATATAAACACCCAGTGTATTCACGGACCACAAAAAGCAAACGACCCGCACGGCGCACTTACTTCTCCTTTGTATCAAACCTCTACCTTTCATTTTGAAAATGCCGCACAAGGTGCTGCGCGTTTTGCAGGCGACGAACCTGGCTATATCTATACGCGTTTAGGAAACCCCACAACCACAGAGCTTGAACAAAAAGTTGCCCAACTAGAGAGCTGTGAAGCCGCTGCTGCAACAGCAACAGGTATGGGCGCAGTATCAGCCTCAGTACTGAGCTTTTTATCGCAGGGCGATCACCTTGTTGCCTCAAGTGCTTTGTATGGTTGTACCTTTGCGTTTTTCTCGCATATGTTGCCGCGCTGGGGAATCGAAGTCACGTTTGTTGATATGACCAACGAGGACGAACTACGCGCTGCCATCAAACCTAATTCAAAAATGATATTTGTTGAAACGCCAATTAACCCCACTATGGCGGTTATTGATTTGGCACTCATTGGCGCAGTTGCAAAACAGCACAATTTAATTAGTGTAGTCGACAACACCTTTTTAACGCCACTACTGCAATCACCCAAAAAATACGGTATCGACATTATAATGCACAGTGCGACCAAGTACTTAAACGGCCACGGAGACGTAGTTGCCGGTATTGTATGTGGATCGCTTGAGCACATAACACACATTAAAATGACCGTACTAAAAGACATTGGTGCAACTATAAGCCCGCACGATGCATGGCTAATTAATCGAGGCCTAAAAACACTCGCTATTAGAATAGAGCGTCATTGTCAAAGCGCACAAACAATAGCCGAATATCTAGAAGCGCATCCACAAGTAAGCACCGTATATTACCCGGGGCTTAAATCGCACCCAGGTTATAAGTTTATTGGTAACCAAATGAAAGCCGCTGGTGGTGTTATTGCGTTTGAAATAAAAGGTACGCTACAAGATGGCGTACAATTTATTGATAGTATGAAACTTTGTACACTTGCAGTAAGCCTCGGCGACGCTGAAACACTGATTCAGCATCCTGCATCTATGACTCACTCGCCTTATACCCCAGAGGAGCGAGCTGCCGCTGGAATAAGTGATGGGCTGATCAGACTCTCGGTTGGGCTTGAAGATGTTAACGACATTATTAGTGATTTAAACCAAGCTTTTACTAAAATTGGTTAGGTGTAATTAATTATATACACATAAAAACAAGCTACAGGCCTTTATTTAAAGGTCTGTATTTTTAGTGTGCCACAGGTGTAGCTTTAACTTTACGATTGGGGTGATCGCGCCAAATACTGATGTTAGCCTATCTATTAAACTTTTCTTCACTTTTGCATAGTATGGGGTCATTCGATATTCATTAGGTTTGAGTATCACACTGACACCGATTTAGGGTTCACACCCAAGAAGGTACTTATGGCTAAAGCAAGTAAATACACATCCAAAACACCAGACGAAAATGGTGTTATACACTGGAGTGATGAAGAAAATAAAATTTGGTCTGAGCTTGTAGCGCGCCAACTTGCATGCATTGAAGGCAAAGCCTGCAACGAGTACATGCAAGGGTTAAAAAAGATTAACCTGCCGCACGATCGTATTCCGCAGTTAAGCGAACTAAACGAAGTGTTACTAGCCACTACCGGTTGGCAAGTAGCGCCAGTACCTGCACTTATCGACTTTGATGAGTTTTTTAGATTACTGGCAAACAAGCAGTTTCCGGTAGCTACATTTATTCGTAGCCGCGAAGAATTTGACTACCTACAAGAGCCAGATATTTTTCATGAAATATTTGGCCACTGCGCCATGCTAACTAATCCTGACTTTGCCGAGTTTACACACAAGTACGGGCAATTAGGTTACGCAGCGCAGAAAAAGGACCGTGTATACCTTGCGCGTATATACTGGTTTACAGTCGAATTTGGTTTAATGCAAACCGAAGACGGTCTGCGTATTTACGGCGGTGGTATTTTATCAAGCCCAGGTGAAACTCAGTACGTATACTCAAACACGCCAGAAATCAGCCCGATGAATGTGCTTGATGTACTGCGTACGCCGTACCGTATTGATATTATGCAACCACAGTACTACACCATAAATTCGATTCATGATCTGTTTGATATATCACAAATGGATATTATGACTTTGGTTGAGCGAGCTAAAGAGCTTGGTTTGCACGACCCAAAATTTCCACCAAAAGAAAAATTAGCCAGTTAAATATTAATGCTAAAAAAGCTAAAAGTAAGGATTTAGAATGTCTTCATTAAGTGCACAAAAATGCGAAGCCTGTCATGTAGATGCGCCAAAAGTATCTGACGAAGAGTTAGCACAATTAATTACTAAAATCCCAGACTGGGTTCCAGAAGTTCGCGACGGCATTATGCAGCTTGAGCGTGTTTATAAATTTAAAAACTTTAAACAGGCTATCGCGTTTACTAACAAAGTAGGCGACATGGCAGAAGACGAAGGCCATCATCCAGGTTTATTAACCGAGTGGGGCAAAGTAACTGTAACTTGGTGGAGCCATTCAATTAAAGGCCTACATAAAAACGATTTTATTTGCGCAGCTAAAACTGACGACGTATTTAACGCGCTGTAAACCACACTAATTGAGCAAACCAACAAAAGCACTTATTTTTATAAGTGCTTTTTTGGTTTTTGAAAGACCTTTATTAAGTAATTCAATTAAGTATAATCAAACTCATTAAACGTAATTCAAATGGAATTGTAATGAGTAATAGCTTTAAAGAATCAGATGAGTGGTTGGCACTTCTTAGTCTATTAAGACAAGGGTTAGAAGATAAAGCCTTTCAACCTATTCTTTGGGTTGGTGCCGGTTTATCTGTTCCTGCTGGTTATCCAACAACAAGTAAGTTGATAGAATCAATACAAAGCAAAAGCTTAAAACCACTTCCTGACTTTTCTCCCGATGATATTACTTTTCCAATAGAATCTATAAATCGTTCATTTACACTATGGGTTAAAAATTTCGCCACTATTAATGGTTATGGTAGATTGAATAAAGCACTTTCCGGAATATTCACACCATTAAGAAGTGAGCCTACGTCAACTCATTTAGCATTAGTAACAAACCCTTGGAAAAGTGTTTTTACTACTAACTATGATAATTTATTGGAAGTGGCTTTCGAAAGGAAACAGCTTAGTTTCAATTTAGTAACTTATGAGAGCAATTATGGGTTAGAGCAAAGCGACTTAATTTCTCTTTATAAAATTCATGGTAGTGTAAATAATATACGGGAGTGGACTCTGGATGAGCAAAGCTATTTAGATTTTGCAGATAAGTACCCATTCATAGATGCAAAGCTAAAGTCTATTTTGTTTCCTCACTCAATTGTTTATGTTGGCTGTTCGATGTTAGATCCTAGAGTTATTAAATGGTATCAATTTTGTGAAGAAAAAAACTTATCAAGCCAACTTGAATATTCAATTGTAATTATACGAAAAAATGACTGGGATGCTCTCCCTAAAGAACTAATACAACTTTATATTAAATCTAATATACATCCATTGTTTTTTAAAGACTTTGATGAGCTACCTAATCTATTTGAGAGTATTAATAATGAGCTTAGTTCGAGTAAAAAAACAGTATCTGATAGCGAAGAACTAGTTAAGTTAAGTATCGAGGAAACTCGGGAAAGAGAGCAGGAGTTATTAGCTGATTTACTCTATGATAAAGTTTCGCCTACTATAATCGAAATAATAGCTTCTATTTGGTTACAAGTTCCTAAAAATATTAGATACACAGATTATTTAAGAACACTAGGAGGGGCAAAAACTAAAAGTAAAGGTGAAATAGCATTTAAAAGTTTATTAGATGATTTTGTTGAGCTTTGCGAGAAATTAATAGGCTCTAAGCTCGAGTTTCAAGATGTAGAAAAAGTTTTTCTACATCTTGAGCTTAGCTTGGGTAAATATTTCCCATCATATGAATCGTTAGAAAGGGTTGCCTTTGATCCACATTCTTTATTTGGTTCACTACAATTACTTACAGCTGAAGAAGGCAGTTTTTGTGATGATCCAAGTATAACTTTGGTTTTCAACAATATTTTAAAAGAATGTTGTGAACTTATAATTGATTGCAGCCAAGCATTACCATCATGGACTAAAGAAAATTTAGACTCCCAACTTAATGATCAAAAGCTTTTATTTGGAAACCTTAGAGAAGAATTAGAAAGATGGAAAGAAAATAGCTTAAATGAGGTTGATGAAATAGTTTTAATTGAAGATGAATATAGGCGTGCTATAGCAAGGCGCTTTGATGAGCTAAAGATTTTTGGTCTCACCTTTGGCAAAAGAACAAGAAAATATCAATTGAGCGTAGCTTATATTTCGCTAACAACAGAAACGGACTCTAGTACTTCAGAAAATAATACGGTTATGTCTACGAGTGAAGCTCTTACATGTTACAACAAACTTGTCATCTTGGGTGAAGCTGGTCAAGGAAAAACGACTTTACTGCAATGGTTAATTGTTCAGTGTGGTCGGCGTTCATTTGAAAATGAGCAAGCGTATTTCAATGAAAAAGTACCTGTTTTAATTCAATTAAGATCTATTTTGGGTAAGGGGGCTTTACCTGAGGAGTTAGATTTTTATGAATTTATGGCTACGGGAATTAAAATTGAAAGTACACATCTAGAATGGATAGAAAGTATTCTAGAAAAGAAACTTGGCATCATAATGATAGACGGTTTTGATGAGGTACCTCAGGAGCAAAGGAAGCAAGTACTTGAGTGGATTGATAGGCTTTGCAGTCGCTATGATGGTAATCAATTTATACTTACATCTCGTCCTTCAGCTTATGAAAATACGTCATTGGAGCATTTAGGTTTCAATGTGATCCAATTACAGACAATGGATAGGAAAGCTCAATCTGATTTTGTTGAACATTGGCATAATGCAATAGCTTTAGAATACGATAAAACAAAGCCACAAGCTTTGATACACGAAGCAACTAGTTTACTGGATAAACTTAGCCAGCAAAAAGTATTAAGAAACCTAGCTCAAAACCCCTTGTTGTGTGGTGTCTTATGTATGCTGCACCATGATAGAAGTGGTTATTTACCAAAAGATAAAACCGATCTATACGAGTCTACGTGTCGTTTATTTCTCGATAGTAGAGACCGTGAAAAGAAAGTGTTAGAAACAGATAAATTTACCTTATTAGATATTCGAAATAAAGAATCGTTCTTATCAGATATAGCCTTTTGGATGACAATAAATGGTAAAACTTCTATATCACCCAAAGATTTAAAGTATAGACTTGAATCTAAATGTAAGGATATGCCTAGTTTATGGAAAAGAGTTACTCCTGATGAGCTCGAGTTATTCTTTTTAGAGCGAAGTGGTCTACTAGTTCAGGTAGGTATAAATGAAATACAATTTACACATAGAACATTTCAAGAATTTTATACTGCTAAGTACATAATATCTGAAAATGATAATAGTGTATTATTAAGTAATGCTGGAAACGATTATTGGAATGGGACTATTCAGCTTGCTGTAGGTTTAAGAACTTCAAAAACAGAAAATGAAAAATATCTCACAGAGTTATTAGTTAAGGCTAATTATTTTGAGACGAATCAAGATTCAAACTCTGCAATATCCCTTTACTTGTTGGTTTTAAGCTGTCAAGAAAGTATGAGAGAAATAACTCCCCATTTTTCTGGTAAGTTAAAAGCTATCATCAAAAAAGTAGTACCTCCTCGAACCGCAAAAGTTAGGGATGCATTGGCATCTGCAGGAGATATAGCAGTTAGATATCTTGTGAGGCCAAAAAGTAGGCAATCAATTGTTAAAGATCATTACTCTGCTTTAGCACTAATTAAAATATCAACCCCAGATGCGTATATAACTTTAAAGGATTACTTCAAAGATAACAGAGACTCATACATCCAAAAGTTATGTAATGATATAAAAAAAATGGATCCTGAAGTAATCAAAGAATCAAACTTGGTTGAAGCTATTACTGAGGATGGTATAGAGTATTATCCTCAGCCTTTTAGGACGATGTTAGCTTTCTTAATGCAAGATAGTTCGTTAATTGAAGACAGTATAAAGCTTGATGATTTATTGAGTTATGAACAAGCATGGAAGTTATCTCAAGGAGTAATTCCTTTCGAAAAACTAAATAAAAGTGGTGTAACACATCTTGAATTAGCTTATTGTCATATGCAGGATTTAAGCTTTTTGAATGACTTTGGTGAGCTTATAAGCTTAAATTTAAATTGGTCAACTATTCGTAAATTTCCGCAATTAGATGAATTGAAAAATCTTAAAAGCCTTGAACTTAGAAATACAAGGATAATTGACTTAGATACTATTTCTGAACTGAGTAAATTATCAAGTTTAGAAAATTTAATAATAGAAGGTTCGTCATTTAAAGATATTACATTTATTTCTAATATGAAACGTCTAAAAAGACTAGTGATAAATAAAGTAAATGTCCATGATTTATCCCCGTTGAATGCTTTGCTAGAACTAGAAGAAGTAAGTTTTTCTAGATGTAAGATAAATGATTTTAATTTTATAGCTAGTTCGAAAAAATTAAACGCTTTAAAATTAATGTTTGTTAGTGTGAATGAGCTATCAACATTGTCTTCTTTGCACAATTTGAAAGAACTATACTTAATCTCCACCTATGTACCTAATTTCGATTTTTTAGAGCAATTATCATCTTTGGAGAAAATTAGTATTGTTTCAAGTAACCTTCCGAGTAAATCAATTGATTTATCCTTTTTGTCAAGTCTCTATAATTTAAAGTTTATATCTTTAAACCGATTAAGAATAAAAGATATATCAGCTTTAGCTTTGCTTAAAAGTGTGGAGGAGTTGAATCTTTCAGGAAATTTAATTGATAACATTCAGCCATTAAAAAATTTCTCAACTCTTAAAAAGCTTAACTTAATGAATAATCAGATTAATGATATAAGAGCTCTAAGAAGACTAAATTCATTAAAAGAGTTAGACTTATCAAAAAATAAAATAGTTAATGTTTCCCCCCTCAAATCGCTAAATAATCTGAATATGTTAAATATATCATCCAATAATATTAATGATATAACGCCCCTAAAAAATATTACTACGTTAAATACATTAGAGCTTGGCAATAACGATATCAACAATGTTGCTTCTATTTCTGATTTGGTTAATATTGAGCGCCTTACTGTAAGTTACACAAAAGTGACAACATTAAATGGACTTGAGAAGTTAGTTAAACTCGAATATATAGAATTGCATGGACTAGTTGATGGTGGGGTTAATGTTACTCCTATACTAAACCATCCAAGTTTACGTTTCGTGGAAGTTGGGTTCAGGAACGTGAAAAAATACGCTAAGCTTGATTTTAAATCGAAGCCATACATTTTTTAATGGCGCAAATTAATTCATATTTGCGCCATTAAATTGACTACGCTTTATTCATCAATTGAGCGTAGTAGGGCGTTTATGCCTACTTTTTCACGTGTTTGTTTGTCTACTTTTTTCACGATGATTGCAGCGTAAAGGCTGTGTGTGCCATCTTTTGACGGTAGTGCACCTGGTACAACTACAGCACCTGCTGGTACGCGGCCGTAGTGAATTTCGCCAGTTTCACGGTCGTAAATACGGGTGCTTTGGCTGATGTAAACGCCCATTGAAATTACTGCGCCTTCTTCAACAATTACGCCTTCAACAATTTCAGAACGTGCGCCAATAAAGCAGTTGTCTTCAATGATGGTTGGGTTAGCTTGTAGAGGCTCTAAAACGCCGCCTATGCCAACGCCACCTGATAAATGTACGTTCTTACCAATTTGTGCACATGAGCCTACAGTCGCCCATGTATCAACCATGGTGCCGTCGTCAACATATGCGCCAATGTTTACGTACGATGGCATAAGTACGACGTTTTTACCTACAAAGCTGCCTTTACGCGCTACTGCGTTTGGCACTACGCGCATACCGCCTTGCTGAAATTGCTCTGGCGTGTAGTCGCTAAATTTAAGCGGTACTTTGTCGTAAAACTGGTTTACGCCGTCGTTCATTGGTTGGTTGTCGCGAATACGAAACGACAGTAAGACTGCTTTTTTAAGCCACTGGTGTACAACCCATTCACCTGATATTTTTTCGGCAACGCGTGCTGCGCCGCTATCAAGTAGATCAAGTGCGTCGATAATAGCTTGTTTTACGTCGCTTGATACTGTGCTTGGGCTAATGCTATCGCGGTTGTCCCATGCGTTTTCGATCATCGTTTTTAAATCTGACATGTGTGTCCTCTATTCTGTTTCGGCGTTGAATTTTTTACGTAATGCCTGATGAATTTTTGCTTGTTCTTCATCAGTCAGCGCTTGGTATTCGTTATTAGATACGACAAAGAAATCCTCGGCACGTTCACCTACCGTTGTAATACGGGCAGCGTGAATATGTAGTAAATGCGCTTGGAAAACTTCGGCTATTTTGGTTAGTAAACCTTGTATATCGACGGCTTGAATTTCTATTAAGCTACGGTCTTTGCGTGCATGTGGGCGTAACACAATTTTAGGTTTAATATTAAAATCTTTAAAGCGTTGCGAGCGGCTCTTTTTAAAGCGAATCTTTTTACGCGGATCGCTTAGTGCTTGCTCAAGCCCACGTTTAATTGATTGCGCTCGACCACTTGCAATAGGGTCGCCACTTACTTCAAGTATTACAAAGCTAAACAAGACGTAACCGTCTTTTGTGGTCAGTACTTGCGCATGTTGTATTTGCGCTTTTTTAGAGCCAATCACACTTACCAATCGGGCAAACAGTGGGCCAGAGTAGGGGCTGTATACAAATACTTGTGTGCCACCATGCATAGCTTTGTTAGATACAACAACACTTGGCTGGCTTAAGTCTGTGCTACTTAATAAATGCTCACTTTGCCATGATATTTGCTGTTCGCTGAAGGCGGTAAAGTAGTTGGCTTTAAAGCGGCTCCAAATTAAATCAATTTTTTCCTCTTGATAACCCAGATTTATTAAGCGTTGTTTAGCTTGGTGCTTTTTATCGCGAATCTGGTCGCGTTGATCCATTGGGTTTTCGAGCCCTAGGCGCAAAGCGCGCTGCGTGTGTAAGTAGAGCTCACGCAGCAGGGTGTTTTTCCAATCGTTCCATAAGTTGTCGTTGGTTGCACGTATGTCGGCAACGGTTAAACAATATAAGTAGTCGAGTTGGCGCTCTGTTTTAACGCGTGTAGCGAAGTCTTTTATTACAGCAGGGTCGTTAATGTCTTTACGCTGTGCGGTAACCGACATAAGTAAATGGTTACTTACAAGCCATGCAACGAGTTTTGCATCCACCGATGAAAAACCATGTAATTTAGCAAATGCTATTGCGTCAACAGCGCCAAGTTCTGAGTGGTCGCCACCTCGGCCTTTAGCAATGTCGTGAAATATACCGGCTAAATAAAGTAGCTCTGGTTTGTCCATTCGAGTGACTATTTCACTGCAAATAGGAAACTCGCTAATGCCTGTTTTATCAAAATATTCGTAAATGTTTTTGATTAATTTGTGAGTGTGCTCATCTACGGTGTAGGCGTGAAACAAATCAAACTGCATTTGCCCAAATATATTACGCCACTGCGGTAAGTAGGCGGCAAGCATGCCGTGCTTGTGCATGAGCGTAAATGCGCGGCCCATGCCGTTAGGATGTTTAACTAAGCGTAAAAAGGCTTCGCGACAGGCTGCGTAATCTTGCAAATCGCCCAATAAACGACGGCGCACTTGGCGAATAGTACGAATAGTACTTGGGTAAATATGCGTTATTGCTGGGTTATCGGCTATGTGCTCAAACAATACAAAGAGTTGGTCGCGTCTAAAAAATACCGACGGATCTTTTACGCGTATTTGATGACCTACTTGCTCAAAGTTTCTGTCGAGTTCAATTGCTGCCACAGCACTACTTTCGGGCATTATACTTTGTTCAAAGTATGAAAGTAGCATTTGGTTAAGCTCGCGCACGCGGCTCATTATTCTAAATAAGCGTTTCATCATACGCTCAACGGAGGCTTTGCCGTCGCTACCAAAACCTAAAATTTCGGCAGCTTGCGGTTGATGATCAAACAATAAGCGGTTTTCAGCTCGACCTGCAGCTAAATGCAGTGCAAAGCGAATGTTCCATAGGTTTTCTAGGCACTCAGAAAGCTCTTGAAACTCTTCGTGAGTTAAGTATCCGTGGCTTATTAACTCTTGCAGGGTTTCGGTTCTAAAATGCTTTTTTGCCACCCAAATAATAGTTTGTAAGTCGCGCAGACCACCGGGGTTTTCTTTAATGTTTGGCTCAAGATTATACGCTGTGCCGTGGCACTTTCTGTGGCGTAAGTTTTGTTCTTGAACTTTGGCAGTAAAAAATTCACCTGAGCGCCATACTGGCGTTTCAAGAATATGCATTTTGAGTTTTTCAAACTCAATGTGGTTACCAAAAATAAGGCGGCTTTCGAGCAAGCTGGTGGCAAAAGTAACGTCTTCACGTTTTTGCTCAATGGCTTGTTCTATCGTACGCACGCTGTGACCAATCTCTAAGTTGAGATCCCATAGCATGGTGACAAACTGGCCTATTTTTTCGCATATTTCTTCGCTTGGCGGTTTAGTTACAAGCAATAAAAAGTCGATGTCGGAGTAGGGATGTAGCTCACCACGTCCGTATCCGCCTACCGCTATTAATGCTAAATCAGGTTCGCGCGCTAAGTCGTAAACATGAAAAAGCTTAATGAGTAGGCGGTCAATAAACTCAGCCCGGGCATTAATTAAATTCCCAACCGGTTGTTTAGAGAATTCGTTATGTAACCATTTATAAAAATAGCTAGAACAATCGCGATAATCACTAAGTTGCTCTGCATCGCTAAGCAACTTTTTTACTTTGTTGGGTAATGCCACGTGGGCTGGCTCCTTGTTGAACCTTTCACACGGATAAGAATTTTCTTATCAAGTGTTTCGGTTTTATTAGTGTTCTATGATCCGCTCGATAGTATCATCTGATCGTAGCGTTAAAATTTCAACACCATTTTCAGTCACTAATAAAGTATGTTCCCACTGCGCAGACAAACTACGGTCGCGTGTTACTACTGTCCAATCATCTTTAAGAAGCTTACATTGGCGTTTACCCGCATTAACCATAGGTTCAATAGTTAAACACATACCTGCTTTTAAGGCCTCGCCGGTACCGGCTTTACCGTAATGCATTATTTGTGGTTCTTCATGAAATCCTGCGCCGATACCGTGGCCGCAATATTCACGTACAATTGAGTAGTTAAAGCTCTCTGCATATTTTTGAATTGCTGAGCCAATATCACCCAAGCGCACACCTGGTTTTACCATTTTAATAGCAAGGTATAAGCTTTCTTGTGTTACTTCTGCAAGACGCTTAGCTTGAATGTTTGGTGTACCAACGTGGAACATTTTAGATGTGTCGCCGTGGTAACCATCTTTAATGACAGTTACGTCGATATTTACACTGTCGCCTTCTTTTAATGCTTTGTCATTTGGAATTCCGTGACAAATAACATGATTAACTGACGTACAAACTGATTTTGGAAAGCCATGATAATTTAACGGAGCAGGGATTGCTTGTTGCACATTAACAATATAATCATGACAAAGTGTATTTAGCTCATCGGTGGTAACACCTGGCACTACATGAGGGCCGATCATTTCAAGTACATCGGCCGCTAAGCGCCCAGCTACGCGCATTTTCTCTATTTCTTCAGGGGTCTTGATAATAGCGCTCATTGAGGCTCCAAAGTTGAGTTTTTAACATTTATCGTCGAACAAATTTTGCACGCGACGTTGAGTATTTAATTTTAATATGGTATAAAGCGCGCCGTCTTTTTACAAATAAATTCTTAAATGATTTTTTGTATTTAAGGCAAACACAATTTTATTTTAACACACACACGTATCGTCACATACACTTGGGTGCATTTGAAGTTTAATTACTTCGGTGTTGGTGCTATGGGATATGTGGAGGCCTAACCCTAAACAACTATAGAGGATCTATAAAATGGCAAACGTTTCAATGCGCGATATGCTTCAAGCTGGTGTTCACTTTGGTCACCAAGCTCGTTACTGGAACCCTAAGATGAAGCCTTTCATCTTCGGCACACGTAACCGTGTACATATCATCAACCTTGAGCAAACTGTACCAATGTTCAACGACGCACTTAAGTTTTTATCAAGTGCTGCAGCAAACAAAGGTAAAGTTCTTTTCGTTGGTACTAAGCGCGCAGCAAGCGACGCAGTTAAATCAGCTGCTTTAGAAAGCGACCAGTTCTTCGTAAATCACCGTTGGTTAGGTGGTATGTTGACTAACTGGAAAACTGTACGTCAATCAATCAAGCGTCTTAAAGACCTTGAAGCACAAAGCCAAGACGGAACTTTCGAGAAATTAACTAAGAAAGAAACGTTAACGCTTAACCGCGAAATGGAAAAGCTTGAAAAGAGCCTTGGTGGTATCAAAAACATGGGCGGTCTTCCAGACGCGCTTTTCGTTATCGATGCTGACCACGAGCACATTGCTATCCGTGAAGCTAACAACCTAGGTATTCCAGTTGTTGCAATCGTAGATACTAACTCTAACCCAGACGGTGTTGATTACATCGTACCTGGTAACGATGATGCTATCCGTGCTGTAAGCCTTTACACTAGCGCTGTTGCAGCTGCTATTACTGAAGGCCGCGAGAATAACATCGTTGCTCAAGCTGAGAAAGACGATTTCGTTGAAGCTGAGTAATTAGCTGTCATCAAGTCTTCATCTTTTTAAGGTGAAGACTTGCTATTCTTGTCGAGCGGGTAACCCGCTTATCTAACCTGATTTCAGATTTGAGGATTTACTAATGGCTGTAACTACTGCCCTAGTTAAAGAATTACGCGAGCGCACAGGCGCTGGCATGATGGATTGTAAAAAAGCGTTAACTGAGACTGATGGCGACATCGAGTTAGCGATTGAAAACATGCGTAAAAGTGGCGCTGCTAAAGCTGCTAAAAAAGCAGGTAACATTGCTGCTGAAGGTACTATCATCATCAAGCAAAACGCGGGTGTTGCAGTACTAGTAGAAGTTAACTGTCAAACTGATTTCGTTGCAAAAGACGTAAGCTTCTTAGCATTTGCTAATAAAGTTGCTGACGCTGCAATTGCTGACACTATCTCTATCGAAGACTTACAAGCTAAGTTTGAAGAAGACCGTGTTGAGCTAGTTACTAAAATTGGCGAAAACATCAATGTACGTCGTTTACAGTATGTAACTGGTGAAAACCTAGTTGAGTACCGTCATGGCGATCGTATCGGTGTTGTTGTTGCGGGTGTTGCTGATGAAGAAACACTTAAGCACGTTGCAATGCACGTTGCTGCATCTAGCCCTGAATACTTAACACCTTCAGATGTACCAGCCGATGTTGTTGCTAAAGAAAAGCAAGTACAAATCGAAATCGCGATGAATGAAGGCAAGCCTGCTGAAATCGCTGAGAAGATGGTTGTTGGCCGCATGAAAAAATTCACTGGTGAGGTTTCTCTTACTGGTCAAGCTTTCATCATGGAGCCTAAGAAAACTGTTGGCGATATTCTTAAAGAGAAAAACGCAACAGTTACTAGCTTCGTACGTGTAGAAGTTGGTGAAGGTATCGAGAAGAAAGAAGAAGATTTTGCTGCTGAAGTTGCTGCTCAAATTGCTGCTGCTAAAGCTAAGTAAGATTACTATTTGTGAAGGATAATGAAATTAGATGCAATTAAAGTACTATTTGGTTTTGCTTCGCAGCTAGAAATTCTTTAAAATAACCGCGCTTTTATGTTTAACATAAGCGCGGTTATTTTTTATCCATAATTCAATAAAAGTTGGCCCCAATACTATGACTATCAATCGCAAACCTATTTTTAGACGTGTTCTTCTCAAATTAAGTGGTGAAGCTTTAATGGGAGACGAAGGCTTCGGCATCGATCCTAAAGTTTTAGACCGTATGGCACAAGAAATTAAAGAGCTAGTAGAGCTCGACGTAGAAGTGGGTTTAGTTATTGGTGGAGGTAACTTTTTACGCGGTGGATCACTTGCAGAAGCAGGTATGAATCGCGTAGTAGGCGATCACATGGGTATGCTTGCAACTGTTATGAACGGCCTTGCAATGCGTGATGCGCTACACCGTGCATTTGTAAATTGTCGTCTTATGTCGGCTATTCCGCTTAATGGTGTATGTGACGCTTATAACTGGGCTGAAGCAATTAGTTTATTGAAAACTGGTCGCGTAGTCATTTTTGCAGCGGGTACTGGTAACCCATTTTTTACTACCGATTCTGCAGCATGTTTACGCGGTATCGAAATTGAAGCGGATACAGTAATTAAAGCGACTAAGGTTGATGGCGTATACAGTGATGACCCTGTTAAAAACCCAGATGCGACGCTTTATACCCACTTAAGCTACAATGAAATCATTGAAAAAGAATTAAAAGTTATGGATTTAGCGGCATTTACTCTAGCCCGCGATCACAATATGCCATTGAGCGTATTTAACATGAATAAATCAGGCGCGCTAAAACGCGTAATTATGGGTGAAGAAGAAGGTACACTTATTTCTTCACAAGCCTCAGATGAAATAATCAAATAATTAGGATTAAACCGTGATTAACGATATTCAAAAAGACGCGCAAGCGCGCATGCAAAAAAGTGTAACTGCACTAGGTAGCCAATTATCTAAAATTCGTACTGGCCGTGCACATCCTGCAATCCTAGATGGCATTATGGTGTCGTACTACGGTGCACCAACGCCTTTAAACCAAGTTGCTAACGTAACAATTGAAGATTCTCGTACACTTGCTATTGGTGTATTTGATAAGTCTTTAGCGCAAGCTGTTGAAAAAGCAATTATGGCATCTGACTTAGGTTTAAACCCTATGTCGGCAGGTACTGTTATTCGCGTACCACTTCCTCCACTTACAGAAGAGCGTCGTAAAGACCTAATCAAAATTGTACGTGGCGAAGTTGAAGGCGGTCGTGTTGCTATTCGTAACATTCGTCGTGATGCTAATGGCGATGTAAAGGGTTTATTAAAAGATAAAGACATATCTGAAGATGAAGCGCGTCAATCGGATGATGCGATTCAAAAGCTTACTGATAAGTTTATTAAAGAAATGGATACTTTATTAGCTGCTAAAGAAACAGAATTGATGGAAATCTAAACAGCTAATTTTATTAGTTTTGAAACGCCGTCTAGGGTATACTAGGCGGCGTTTTTTTATGGAATACTCGATATTTATGGTTCTAGATGCTGACACAATTTCACAGCAATGTTTACCCAAACATGTTGCTATCATCATGGATGGGAACGGACGTTGGGCGCAAGCTAGAAATAGACCTCGTGTGTATGGGCATAAAAAAGGCGTAGACGCAGTTCGTCAATCTGTTCAGTTTTGTACTAAATTAGGGATACAATCGTTAACCTTATTTGCTTTTAGTAGTGAAAACTGGCGCCGCCCTGAAGACGAAGTAAACACTTTAATGGAGCTTTTCTTATTTGTTTTAACAAAGGAAGTTAAAAAGCTTCATAAAAACAATGTAAAACTGACCATTATTGGAGACTTATCACGATTTTCTGAAGGATTACGTAGCAAGGTAGACGCTGCGCATAAGCTGACTGAAAATAACACCGGGTTGCGTTTAAATGTTGCAGCTAATTACGGTGGTCGTTGGGATGTTGCCAATGCGGCAAAACAACTTGCTTTGCAAGTTGCGCAGGGCACACTAAACGCAGAAGATATTACAGAAGAGCGCTTAGCACAGCATATGAGCATGGCAGATCAGGCTGAACCTGATTTACTTATTCGCACTGGTGGCGATGTTCGTATTAGTAATTTTTTACTATGGCAAGTTGCTTATGCAGAACTTTACTTTACCGAGACACTTTGGCCAGATTTTAATGAAGCAGCATTTGCTGAGGCCATTGCGTGTTACGTTGCCAGAGAGCGACGTTTTGGTTGTACGGGCGAACAAATAAAACAATTACTCGCTCAAACCTAAATAGAATAAGGGTCACATTTTGTTAAAACAACGAATTTTAACCTCTCTAGTGCTAGCTCCATTAGCATTGGCTTTGGTTTTTTATACACCGCTTACGTTATTTAGTTACTTTGCTGGTGCAATTGTATTATTAGGCGCATGGGAATGGTCTGCATTTATGGGCCTTTGCGACAAGCTTAAACGTGCTGCCTTTGTTGTGTTTATTGGCGCTTTACTTGCCTTGCTTAATTTACATTGGCCTATTGAATCATTATGGGAAAATGGCAAGCTAGTCGGTGATGCAAACTACGTATTTACGCTTTCGTTTGCTTGGTGGATTGTTGCTAGCTATTTAATTTGGCGCTACCCAGAAATGGCTAAAGCGTGGAATGAAGGCCTAGTTATGCGCGGCATTGCAGGGCTACTCACGCTTGTACCGCTATGGCTTGCTCTAAATACACTACGTAGCGCGCAATATGCTGAATCAACTCATTTTGGTTCGGTGCTAATTTTAGTGGTACTCGGTATTGTATGGAGCGCAGATGTGGGGGCTTACTTTACGGGTAAAAGTTTTGGTAAACATAAGTTAATGCCTAAAGTAAGCCCTAATAAAACAATTGAAGGGTTAGCAGGCGGTGTAGTCGCTTCTATTATTTTTGTATTAGCATTTTGTCACTTTACCGATGTTGATTTAGTTGTATGGCCTGTGTACGCGATAATGACAGCATTTATTGCGTTGTTTTCTGCGGTAGGTGATTTACTGGAAAGCATGTTTAAACGTGAAGCTGGTTTAAAAGATAGCGGTCGATGTTTACCAGGACACGGCGGTATTTTAGATAGAATTGACAGCTTAACGGCTGCTGCTCCAATGTTTGTTATGTGCTATGCGTGGACTCTTAGTTTATGAGCCAAAAGCAATTGCTGGTTATTTTAGGCGCAACGGGCTCAATTGGTTTAAGTACACTTGATGTTGTGTCGCGCAATAAAGAGTTATTTGATGTTTTTGTTTTGGCTGCAGGACAAAATGCAAAGAAAATGGCGGAGTTGTGTATTGAACATGAACCGCTTTATGCGATTATGGCTAACCAGCAGGCCGCAGAGCAATTATCTGCGTATTTAGCTAATACTCAGTGCCAAACTCTTGTTATGCACGGTGAGCAAGCAATGAGTGACTTATGTGCTCATCCTGATGTTGACATTGTAATGTCGGCAATTGTAGGTGCAGCTGGTTTACTACCCACATTAAGTGCTGTTGAAGCGGGTAAAAAAGTACTACTAGCTAATAAAGAATCTTTAGTTATGTCAGGTCAGTTGTTTATTGATAAAGTTAAACAACATAAAGCCACTTTGCTGCCAATAGATAGCGAACATAATGCAATTTTTCAATGCCTACCGTCTTCGTTACAAAATGCCAAAGGCGATCAAAAACTACAGCAACATGGCGTAAGTAAAATTTTGCTTACCGGCTCTGGTGGCCCATTTTTAACGCGTGATATAAATACGTTAAAAGATGTAACCGTAAGTGAAGCCGTTGCACACCCTAACTGGTCGATGGGTCAAAAAATATCAGTAGATTCCGCAACTATGATGAACAAAGGTTTAGAGTTTATTGAAGCTAAGTGGTTATTCAATTGTGATGCGAGTGATATTGATGTGGTTATTCATCCACAAAGTATCATTCATTCAATGGTGCAGTACCACGATGGTTCTATTTTAGCGCAAATGGGTAACCCCGATATGCGCACGCCAATTGCCCATGCACTTGCGTATCCTGAGCGAATTAATGCGGGTGTTAAACCGTTAAACTTCTCTGAAATTTGTGATTTTTCGTTTACTAAACCTGATTTTTCTCGTTATCCAAATTTACAATTAGCGATTGATGCGTGTAGTGCAGGGCAGGGCGCGACAACAACGGTTAATGCAGCAAATGAAATAGCTGTGGGCGCATTCTTAAACGGTAAAATTGGTTTTACCGATATATACAAAATAAATGCACAGACGCTAGAAGCTGCAACTTACACCAATGTGCAAAGCCTAGATGAAATTTTAGAGTGTGATAAATTAGCGCGTATTAGCGCTTCAGAATTTATAACAAAAGTGGCGCATTAATATGTTTGATTTTTTTTGGAATCTTGGCTCATTTATTTTAGCGCTTGGTATTTTAGTGGCCATACATGAATATGGCCATTTTTGGGTTGCACGAAAAATGGGCGTTAAAGTGCTGCGTTTTTCAATTGGTTTTGGTAAGCCACTGTTAAAATGGCATGACAAATATAATACCGAATACGTGATTGCCGCTATTCCATTAGGTGGTTATGTAAAAATGCTTGATGAGCGAGTTGATGACGTACCAGCAAATCAACGCCACTTGTCGTTTAACTCTAAATCTGTACAAGCGCGTATTGCTATTGTTGCTGCGGGACCAATGGCTAACTTTTTGTTTGCCATTTTTGCTCTTGCGGTGATGTATATGGTAGGTGTGCAATCGGTTAAGCCAGTTGTTGGCAGCATAACCGAAGGCAGTCGCGCAGAGCAGGCGGGCATTATGCCTTCTCAACATATTATAAAAATTGGTGATGATGACATAACGACATGGCAAGATGCCACATTTGCGCTTATGTCTAACTTAGGCGAAGAAAGCGTTGAAGTTATTGTTCGTGATAAAAACCTTCAACCACGCGTTAAAACGCTTAATTTAGAGGGTTGGAAGCTTGACCAGCGAGACGTACCACCACTGAGTTCGTTAGGTATTGTGCCATTTAGACCTCAAGCAACTTTAACAATTGCCGCCGTAACTAAAGACTCAGCCGCAGAACACGCTAATTTACAAGTTAACGACACAATTTTGGCTGTAAACGGTGAAACAATAAGCAATTGGCAGCAATTAGTTAATCTTATTACGCAATCAGCTAACAAATCTTTACAATTTAGTGTAAAAAGACAAGATACTATACAAGCCATTACAGTTACCCCTAAAGGGCGCATTGATAATAACGGTATTGAGCAAGGCTTTTTAGGTGTTGCTCCTGTTGTACAGCAATGGCCTGATGGCTATGTAGAGACAAGGCATTACGGCCCGCTCGATAGTATTGTGCGAGGCACAAAAGAAACTTGGCGCTTAATTACACTCAGTTTTGACATGATTGGTAATTTAATTACAGGCCAGGTTTCGGTTAAAAATTTAAGTGGTCCTGTGGGCATTGCAGTAGGCGCTGGAACTAGCGTAAGCTATGGGTTAGTGGCCTTTTTAAGCTTTTTAGCCTTAATAAGCGTTAACTTGGGTGTATTTAATTTATTACCCTTACCAGTGCTTGATGGCGGACACTTAATGTATTACATAATTGAACTTTTTCGTAAAAAGCCGGTCTCTGAAAAGACACAAGAGTTTGGTTTTAAAGTGGGTGCCTTGTTGCTCATTTTTCTAACATGTTTCGCTTTGTTCAATGATGTATCGCGTTTGTAGTTACAGCGTGGCAAATTACTAATTAGAACACGATTGTAAAGCACCACTAGTAAGGTGTTATGCGGTAATACAGTTGTAAAGGATAAAGATAATAAAATGGCTATAAAAAAACATTTGGCAATAACAAGTTTATTGGGTGCAAGTTTTGCAGCCCTAGGCCAAAACTCCTTTATTGTTGAAGACCTGAAAGTTGAAGGTTTGCAGCGCGTAGCACTTGGTGCAGCGCTAACACATATTCCTATTAACGTAGGCGATAATGTTGATGACTATACGATTTCAAAAACAATAAAGTCACTTTATCGTTCTGGGCACTTTGATAACATAAAAGCACTTCGTGATGGCAACAACGTTATTTTTAAAGTAACGGAACGTCCTACCATCAGCTTTATTGAGTTTGAAGGCAATAAAGACATTAAAGACGAGCAGCTTAATGAGTCTCTTGATCAGCAAGATATTCGCCAAGGTGAACCACTTGATAAAACCGTTATCGATAGTATCGAAAAAGGCTTAGTTGAGTTTTTCCACAGTATTGGTAAATACAACGCTAAAGTAGATATCAGTATTACTAAGCTGCCACGTAACCGCGTTAAACTTAAGTTAGAGTTTGATGAAGGTGATGCTGCTTCTATCCGCCAAATTAACTTAGTGGGTAATGAACTTTTTTCTAATGAAGAGCTTCTTAAACTTGCTGAATCGCAGCAAGATTTACCTTGGTGGCAGTTTATGGGTAGCGACCGTTACCAAAAGCAAACCATTGAAGGCGATTTAGAAAAAATTCGTAGTTATTATTTAGACCGTGGTTACCTGCGTTTTAATATCGACTCAACGCAAGTTTCAGTGAGCCCTGAACGTGAATCGGTTTACGTTACAGCTAACTTAACTGAAGGCGTAAAATATAAAGTTAAAGGTTTTGACTTTATTGGTGACTTGCTTGGCCGTGAAGACTTAATTAAAAGTGTTATCCCACTTAGAGCGGGTGAGCTTTATAACGGTTCTGTAGTTACTTCATCTGAAGAGTTTATTAAAAGCTACTTAGCACGTTTTGGTTACGCTAATGCTGAAGTGCGTACAATTCCAGAAATTGACGACGAAAAGCAAGAAGTACAATTAACACTATCGGTTAATCCAGGTAAGCGTGTATACGTTCGTCGTATTATTGTTGGTGGTAACCAAAATACGGCAGATGAAGTACTTCGTCGTGAAATGACACAACTTGAAGGCGCATGGTTATCTAATCAAAACCTTGAGCGTTCAAAACTGCAAATTCAACGTCTACCTTACATGGAAACTGTTGATTTTAACGTAGTGCCTGTACCCGGTGTGGATGACCAAGTAGATGTAGACTTTACTGTAAAAGAGCAATCTGCAGGTAGCTTTAATGCTGGTCTTGCTTATGGTTCTTACTTAGGTCTGCAGTTTAATATTGGTGTAACAGAATCTAACTTTTTAGGCACAGGTAACCAAATTGGTTTAAACCTTAATACGTCTACAGGTTCTGAAAGCTTAAGCTTATCGTACACAGACCCATACTTTACGCCAGATGGTGTATCGCAAGGCAGTAGCATCTTTTACAGAAACTACGATGCAAGTAAATTCAGTCTTGTTGAATATAAATCGAAAAGTTATGGTTTAGGCACAAATATTGGTTTTCCAATTGATGCTGTAAATCGTGTTAACTTTGGCGCCCGTTGGATTAAAGAAGAGCTTTCGGATATTGCAGAGTACGAGCAAACGCGTGTACTTCGTGAAACATTCTTAGATCCAGATAACCCAGATGCAGGCTTTGACTTTACTAAGTATGAGCTGAGTGTTGGCTGGTCGCGTATCACCGTTAACCGTGGTTTATTCCCAACAGCGGGTTCGCGTCAAACTCTAAACTTAACAGCAACAACGCCTAACTCAGATCTTCAGTACTTTAAACTGAACTACGATTCGCGTTTTTACTGGCCTATATCAAATGACCACCGTTGGGTATTCTCAACGCGTGCAGCACTTGGTTATGGTAATGGTTATGGTTCTACAAACGGGTATGAGCAAACACTTCCATTCCAAGAGTACTTCCGTATAACGGAAATGGAACTACGTGGCTTTGACCGTAATACAATATTACCACGTGCTGTGTCGCGTATACCGCAGTCTATTCCGGGTACGCCAGGTGCAGACGGTACTACAACCGGTAGCATTGGTGGTGCATCAGAATTTGATATTCTAGTGCCACAAGGTCGTATTGGTGGTAATGCCAAAGCAGTGGCAGGTATGGAGCTAATTGTTCCTACACCATTCTTAGATGAAGAAAATACCAGCTCTGTACGTACTAGCTTCTTTGTTGATGCTGCAAACGTATGGGATACTGAGTTTAACGTAGACCGCTATCAAAACTTAGGCGTTGATGAACGTGCTAAATTAGATGACTATTCAGACCCAATGCGTTTTAGGGTTTCAACCGGTCTTTCATTACAATGGATCTCTCCAATGGGTCCAATGCTGATCAGTTTTGCGTATCCATTGCAAAAAGAAGAAGATGACGATACGAAAACCATCAGCTTTAACATTAGTAACACTTTCTAAAGGAGTTTTTTGTGAAAAAATTATTTAAATCAACAGCTGTAGCAGTTTTAGCAACGTTAATGATGGGTACTTCTGTGAATGCATTTGCACACAAAGTAGGTATTGTTGATATGCAGGAAATCTACAAGCAAATTCCTCAAATGGCTAAAATTGAACAGTCTTTACAAACTGAGTTTGCTGAACGTCGTCAAGAGCTTGAAAAGTTACAAGGCGATATTCGTTTTGAAGCTGAAAAATTTAAACGTGAAAGTACAACGATGAGCCAAGCTCAAAAAGATACTCTGCGTGAAAAAATTCAAGGCATGCAAAAAAATCTTGCTGAACAAGGTCGCCCTTTAGAGCAAGAAATTAAAGCGCGTCAAAACCAAGAGCTTGCTAAAGTTCAAGGTGTAATCATCAAAACAATTGAAGAGATTGCTAAAGACGGCGACTTCGACGAAGTTAAAGTAAAAGACACTACTATTTACTTTAACCCTAAAGAAGTGACTGATCTTTCATCTAAAGTTGTAGCCGCTGTTAGTAAGAAATAATCACTCTATGCAAAATTATACGCTTTCGCAAATTGCGGAACTTCTAGGCGCCGAACTTCAGGGTGATGGCGCTTTAGAAATAAAAAAAATAGCGACACTTGCAAATGCCCATTCTGGGCATATTGCATTTTTAGCGAACTCAAAATATCGATCGCAACTTGAGACTACTCAAGCTAGTGCTGTAATAGTAAGCCAAGCCGATGCAGAGTACTTTAGTGGTAGCAAAATTATTGTTGCTAATCCGTATGTAAGTTACGCAAAATTAGCGCAATTTATGGATACAACACCACGCTCAGCCTCGACGGGTATTCATCCAAGTGCAACTGTTCATTCAACAGCGATTGTTAGTGATAGCGCCGCTATTGGTGCTAACGCAGTCATTGAAGCTCATGCAGTGATAGGTGACAACGCGCAAATTGGTCCGAACAGTTTTATCGGGGAACGTGTTAAAATAGGTTCTGGCACTAAGCTTTGGCCTAGTGTGACTATTTATCACGATGTTGAAATTGGTTCAGATTGTTTGTTTCAAGCAAATAGTGTTGTAGGTAGTGATGGGTTTGGTTATGCAAATGAGCGCGGGCAGTGGGTTAAGATACCTCAACTTGGTTCAGTGATCATAGGCAACAAAGTTGAAATTGGTGCAAGTACGACAATTGATCGTGGTGCACTGGACAATACCATCATTCATAGCAATGTTATTATCGATAATCAGTGTCAAATAGCGCACAACGTTGAAGTTAATTCAGGCACCGCAATAGCGGGCTGCACTGTACTTGCAGGAAGCGTTACCATTGGCAAGAACTGTCAAATTGGTGGCATGGTTGCAATTAATGGTCACATGTCTGTATGTGATGGTGTTATAATTACCGGCATGAGTATGGTGACAAAATCAATCACCGAACCAGGTATTTACTCATCTGGTATGCCCCATACAACAAACAAAGAATGGCGTAAATCAATAGCTCACTTGCGTAACCTTTCAGACATGAAATCTCGTCTTAAAGCGCTTGAAGCATTGGCTAAGTCATAACGTTGAACACTAATAAGGATGCTATTTTGGCAAACGAATTAAATAGCCTTGATATTCAAGAAATTTTAAGTTTATTACCGCACCGTTACCCGATGCTATTAATTGATCGTGTTATTGATTTTACACCTGGCAAGTCTTTACATGCTATTAAAAATGTTTCTATAAATGAACCAATTTTTACTGGGCACTTTCCAAATCAGCCAATTTTTCCTGGTGTGCTAATATTAGAATCAATGGCGCAAGCAACGGGTTTATTAGGTTTTAAAACAGTAGAAAACCGTAGCGAAAACGAATTGTATTTGTTTGCTGCTGTTGATAACGCACGTTTTAAACAACCTGTAATTCCTGGTGATACAATGCATCTTCATGTTGAGTTTTTAAAAGAACGTCGCAACATTTGGAAGTTTGCTGCAGAAGCTAGAGTCGACGGCAAAATAGTGTGTAGTGCCGAAATTATGTGTGCGAGAAGAGAGTTTTAATAGTGATCCATTCTACAGCAATAATCGAACCTGGCGCTAAACTAGGCAACAATGTCTCAGTTGGTCCGTATAGTTATATTGGCAATGATGTTGTTATCGGTGATAACTGTATTATTGAGTCTCACGTTGTTGTTAAAGGGCCGTCAACTATTGGCTCTGGCAATCATATTTTTCAGTTTGCGTCTGTGGGTGAAGCCTGCCAAGACAAAAAATACAACAACGAGCCAACCACTTTAATCATGGGTGATAACAACGTTATCCGTGAATGTGCCACTATTCACCGTGGTACGATTCAAGACCAAGGTGTTACTAAAATTGGTAGTAATAATTTGTTTATGGCTTATACACACGTTGCACATGACGCGGTAATTGGCGATAACGTAATTTTTGCTAACAACGCAAGTGTGGCCGGCCATGTACATGTAGGCGATTGGGTTATCCTTGGTGGTAATTCGGGTGTTCATCAGTTTTGTAAAATTGGTGCACATGCCTTTATTGGTATGTATTCAGGTGTTAACAAAGATGTACCACCATTTGTTACTACCATTGGTATGCCAGCAGGCCCTGCAGCTATCAATAAAGAAGGCATGAAACGTCGTGGTTTCGAAAGTGATGAAATTATGGCTGTACGCCGTGCATACAAAGCATTTTATCGTAAAAGCTTAGGTGCTGAAGAAGCTATTGAGTCGCTTAGTGAAGATGCCGCAAAGTATCCTGCTGTGAAATTGATGGTCGACTTTGTTAAAAACTCAGAGCGCGGCATCGTAAGATAATTCGCGGGTTTGCTTTAAGCATTAAAAAAACCACCCTAGATGATAAATCGAAGGTGGTTTTTTATTGCCCTGCTTTAAGCTAATTCAGTTAATACTCAGGGTAATTGAGTTAGTATGCGGGTAATTTATATAATAAAAGCCGTCCTATGCGTTTACCTAAGTTAGTAGTCACTCTTTTTATTACTTCAGTTTTAGCCGCTTGTAGTAGCCAGCCTATTGTTAAATCATCTGCTGGAGAAATCACTCAAGTTGGGAAAGCATCTTTTTATGCTGATAAATACCACGGAAGAACAACCGCCAACGGAGAACGCTTTAGCCAACAAGCTGCAACAGCAGCCCATTTAGAATTTGATTTTGGTACTACGGTGGTTGTTACCAACCTCGCTAATAACAAATCAGTCACGGTAAGAATCAACGATAGAGGCCCGTATGTGCGAGGTCGTATTATTGATTTATCAAAAAGTATGTTTAAAAAAATAGCCGACCCTAAGGTCGGCGTTATTGATGTATCAGTAAAGGTTTTAAAACCGGGTAGTTAGCGAAACATAACCAGGATAAGCCACACTGAGCTCTTTATGAGAGCCTTGTGCGACTATTTGACCGTCTTCCAACCATACAACATTATCCATTTGAGCAAGTAGAGCGGGATCGTGCGTAATTGTCAGCACGCTCGCGTTATTCATAACATGCATTATTGCTTGCATTACCCCTTGCTTAGACTGATTATCAAGACCTTCTGTTGGTTCATCAAGAACCAAAATAGCCGGACTTTTAAGCAAAGCTTGTGCAATAGCTATACGTCTAGACTGACCTTGCGATACGTTACGCCCGCCAGTGCCTAGTTGTGTTTTTAAACCTTCTTTTAGCTCATTAAACCATGGGCTTAATTGCGCTAATGAGAGCGCTTCAATCATTTGCTCTTTAGTTGCATTTGGCGCGGCATAACGTAAATTTTCACTCAGTGTGCCATCAAAAATATGGTGCTGCTGAGCGAGTATATTTATCACACTTGCGCGTATATCATTATTTAACGAATGTAAGTCAACAACGCTATTTTGATTATTTAGCGTTATGCTGCCTTGTTGTAAAGGCCATAAACCAGTCAGTAAATTTACAAGCGTCGTTTTACCGCTGCCGCTTCTACCAACAATCGCTACTTTTTGCTGAGGCATTAGCTCAAAGCTAACATCAGTTAGTGCTGTTTGTTCACCATATTGATAGCTAATATTGTTAAGTGCCAATGTGTTATTTTGCGCACTAAAGCTTTCATCTGCTTCTATAATTGTATTTTTATCTTGTGAGCTAGCTGCTTTATCTTCAAGTGTAAACAACCGCTCTGCTGCTTTTAATACGTTAGGTAGCTCAATAAACGCATTAGGAAGTAGTAATACACTCTCAAAACTTGCCAGTACAAACAGGCTTAACATAGCAAGTTCTACATTTACCATAGTATTGGCGTAAACCAACGGGACTATGGTGACTATGCTAGCAAGCATGGCTAATTGAACAACCAACAAGCTTAACCCATCTGAGTTTGCTAGTGCTTTGTGGCGAATAAATAATTGCTTATTGTACTGCTCGCTTAATTCGTCGCACTTATTAAGCTGCTGCGAACGGGCTTGATAAATACTAAGCTCTCTAAGGCCTGTAAGTGTATCTGAAAGCTCAGAGCGAAGTTGTGCACTAAGTTGTGTTTCTTTATGGCTGTTTTTAGTGAGCTTTGCGCTGAGTAGGGCAGGTATAACCACACCAATAAGTATAATGCCAGTAAAGCAAATAAGGGCGACGTTGCCATTATAAGCCGACATAAACAGCATGATGATTGGCACACTTAAAAGAGCGACCAGCATAGGAAGTAAAACGTTTAAATAAAACTTGTCGAGTGCGTCTACATCGTTTTGTAATCGGTTAACTAGATCAGCGCTGCGGCTCATTGCTAAATCAACATTGTTAAGCTTACTTAACGTTGCAAATACATTGGTACGTATTTCACTTAGTAATAAAAACGTGGCGTTATGAGTAACTAGGCGTTCGCCATAGCGCGATGCTGTTCGCACAATTGCTAAAAACCGAATCGTTCCTGCTGGAGTAAAGTAGTTCATTTGCACGCCCGCAAGACCTGCAGCCGCCATTGACGCTAAAAACCAGCCAGAAATAGCCAACAAGCCCACATTAGCTAATACCGTAATCGTTGCTAAAAATGTACCCAATAGCATCGCTTTATAATGAGGAGCACAAAGCTTTAATAAGCGAATAAAATTATGCATGCGCAACCCCTTGTTTGGCCGTTTTTAATAAATCAGCAAATGCACCATTTTGCGCTGCAAGTGTTTCAAAGTGACCTTGCTCAGCTATTTTTCCATCGTGCATAACAATGATATTACTGGCATGTTTAACGGTATTTAATCGATGAGCAATGACTAACACTAAGTTATTTTTAGCATATTCATTAATAGCATCTTGAATAAGCTGCTCTGTTTGGCTATCAAGGTGCGCTGTAGGCTCATCAAGCACTAAAACTGGTGCTTGTTTTATGAATGCACGTGCGAGTGCGATGCGTTGCTTTTGTCCGCCAGAAAGCCCTTCGCCTTGCTCACCTATCAGTGTGTTAAAACCATCGGGTAGGGTATTTATAAATTCAAGCACACCAGCTTGCTTTGCTGCATGTTCAAGCTCTTGCTGTGTGGCAGTTGGTTTGGCCAATTTAATGTTGGCAGCAATGGTGTCGTAAAACAGCGTCGCTTTTTGTGGTATCCATGCAATGTTATTTTGCAGGTAAGTAATATCGGTTGTGCTTAAACTCTGATCATTAATAGATAGGTGGTTTATCACCTCAGGGTGAAACCCTAATAAGCAATCAAACAACGTACTTTTACCTGAGCCACTACTGCCCACAACTGCAATTAAGCCTTTATTTGGCAGTGTTAAATTTATATTTTTAATCCCTTCGTTACTATCTGGGTATATAAAATTAAGGTCGGTAATACTTATTGAGTTAATTGTATTTAAAGTTAAATTGTTTTCAGGCGTGCTTGTAGTCACTGACGCATTTTCGTCACTTGGCAGTGGTGCATTTAAAATCGCAACCATATCGGCAGCGGCACTAATGCCTTGTAAGCGTGCATGGTAATGGCTACCTAGCTGGCGCAGTGGTAAATAAAATTCAGGCGCTAAAAGTAGCACCACAAAGCCAGTAGCAAAATCAAGAGTGCCAAAAAACAGTCTAAAACCAATAATTACTGCGACTAATGCCACGCTAATGGTGGCTAAAAACTCAAGTGCAAATGATGATAAAAACGCGATTTTTAAAACATCGAGTGTAGCGTGTCTAAAATCATCTGAAATTTTAGCTATTTGTTTAAGCTCGGTACGTGTTGCATTAAATAGCTTGAGTTGAGTTAAACCTTGTACGCGGTCAAAAAAGTAATTGCCCAGTACAGCAAGTTGCTTCCAGCGTTTTTGGTTTAAAGCTTCGGCTTTTGAGCCTACTAAAATCATGAAAAAAGGAATGAGCGGGGCGGTTAATAAAAATATCAACCCAGCTTTATAATCTGTCGGAAAAATAACAACCAATATTGCCAGCGGAATAAGCGCGCTGTAAGCAGCACCAGGTAGGTATTTAGCATAATAGTCGTGGAGTGCTTCTACGCCATTATGTAGGGTATTTAATGTAGCGCCTTGGCCGTGTTGTTCTATATAGCTTGGCCCAAGTAAGCTGAGCTTATTTAGAAGTGTTTGGCGCATTGCCGATTTTATTTTAAGTGCAGCATATGCACTCAAGCGTTCGCTTAATGCTAAAAATATTGCACGCAGTAAAGTAATACCTGCTAAGGGCCACAGTAAGTGTGTAACGCCGCTTAAGCTGCTGCCTTCAAACATTACATTATGAATAGCTTGAGCCAGTAAATAAGCACCTGCAATCATCAGTAATGCGTTAAAAGTACCCAGTGCAATGCTTAACTTTAACCACACTGCAGCGGGTTTACTTTGACGCTTTAAAAAAGCGCGCAGTGATTGCTGCTGCGCGCGATCTGGTCGGGGGTTAGTCGTCATCTTTTGTGTTGTTAGCATCGTTTAATAAATCGTGCATGGCTTGTTCATCATCAGCAATGCTGTTTTTATTTTGATGAAATTCGTACCACATTACATTTATTACACCTAAGGTACAGGCCAAAAGTACACCTAAAATCCAAGCGAAATACCACATAGTTTAGTCTCCTTAGTAGCTACCGTGAGTGTTGTTTTCAATTTCTTCAACCGTTACTCTGCGCCACATTTTTACATAACACCAGGTGGTGTAAGTTAAAATAAGTGGAACAAAAATACACACTGCAACAAACATTACATTGAGCGTTTTATGGCTCGATACCGCATCCCAAATTGTTAAGCTAATATTTGGATTGTTGCTTGATGGCATAATAAATGGGAACAGTGAAACACCGGCCGTCATAATCACGCCAATTAACATTAAGCTTGTTGAAATAAGTCCAAGTGCTGGTTTGTTCAATTTAGAAAACAATAGCGCACTTAGTGCCATTACAAAGGCTAAAATAGGGAAGGTCATTGTCCACGGACGTGTGCTGTAATTACTTAACCAAGCACCTTGGGCTGTTGTTACTACTTTAGCTAAAGGATCTGCGTGGCTTTGCGTATCGGGCATAGATACAATTTGGTAACCCGTTAAATTAGCAACCCAAAAACCAGCAGCTGCAAATAATACAATAAATGCAATTAGAGAGTAGCGACCATATTGACCCGAACGCTCTGCTACTGCACTTGCTGTACGAAGTTGTAACCACATACCAGCATGAGCAACTAACATGGTAATACTAATCAAACCAGCAAGTAATCCAAATGGGTTAAGCAAGCCAAAAAATGAGCCTTGGTAGCTAACACGCATTAGGTTATCAATATTAAACGGTACGCCTAAAAATAAGTTACCAAATGCAACACCAAAAACTAATGCCGGAATTGCGCTGCCTGCAAGCAAGCCCCAATCCCAATTGTTGCGCCAGCGTTTTGAATCTACTTTACTGCGGTAATCAAACCCAAGTGGTCTAAAAAACAAGGCAAAGAGTACTAGCATCATGGCAAAGTAAAAGCCCGAAAATGCAGCGGCATAAACCATAGGCCATGCTGCAAACAATGCGCCGCCTGCAGTTATAAACCATACTTGGTTACCGTCCCAATGCGGACCAATCGTGTTTATTACTGTACGGCGCTCTGAATCTGTTTTACCTACTAGGCGAAGCAACATAGCCACGCCCATATCCATACCATCGGTAATAGCAAAGCCAATAAGCAGCACACCAATGATCAACCACCAAAGCATTTTTAATGTTTCATAATCAAAAATCATGATTGCTCTCCTTTAGTTTGCTCAGCTTTGTTTGGTAACTCAAAATGGTATTTACCGGTATGCAGCGAGCTTGGCCCTTGCTTAACAAAACGGATCATCAGCCAGCCTTCAACAATGGCTAAACCAGTGTAGAAAACAATAAATCCAGTTAAGCTAATTAGAATGTCGTTTATTGTTAGTGACGACGTGGCTAAAAAGGTCGGTAGTATTTCAGATATAGCCCAAGGTTGGCGACCATATTCAGCAACTATCCAGCCAAATTCAATAGCTATCCAAGGTAGTGGAATGCTCAATACAGCAGCCCATAACAACCAGCGCTTTTGCTCAATAACACGGTGTGCGTTGTAGTAAAATGCTAATATAAATACACCAAGCATCGCCACACCACAGGCAACCATAATCCTAAATGACCAGAACATAGGGCCCACTTTAGGGAAAGAGTCTTTAACAGCTTTTTGAATTTGCTCCTCGGTAGCATCTACAACATCAGGTGTGTAGCGCTTAAGCAGCAAGCCATAACCTAAATCATCTTTCAGGGTATTAAATGTTGCTATATTTTCAGGCGTGTCTTCACCATTTCTGAGCATCATAAGGTATTTATAAGCTATCATACCGTTACGGATTCGTACTTCGTGTTGTTTTTCTAGGTCGTTAATACCGGTAACTTGCTCATCGAGCGAGCGAGTTGCAATTAATCCAAGTGCGTAAGGTATTTTAACCGCAGCATGTGTTACTTGCTCTTCTGAATCAGGGAAACCAAATGCGGTAAACGCAGCCGGAGCTTCTTCTGTGTGCCATTCGGCTTCAATTGTTGCCAGTTTTACTTTTTGAACTTCGCCTACTTCGTAGCCTGATTCGTCACCAAGTAAAATTACACATAAAATTGACGCTAAACCAAAACCAGAAGCGACTGAAAACGAACGCTTAGCAAATGCAAGGTCGCGGCCTTTTAATATGTACCAACTACTTATACCCAATACAAACATTGATGCAGCTACATAACCTGCCGATACCGTATGAATAAACTTAACTTGTGCTACAGGGTTAAACACAAGCTCTGCAAAGCTAGTCATTTCCATGCGCATGGTTTGATAATTAAACTCAGCACCTACCGGGTTTTGCATCCAGCCATTGGCTATTAAAATCCAAAGCGCCGACATGTTAGTACCGATCGCCATTAAAAAGGTTGCACCTAAATGTTGGCGTTTAGAGAGTCTGTCCCAACCTAAAAAGAACATACCAACAAAGGTCGATTCTAAAAAGAATGCCATTAAACCTTCAATTGCCAGGGGAGCCCCAAAAACATCACCTACGTAATGGGAATAATAAGACCAGTTAGTACCAAACTCAAACTCCATGGTAAGGCCTGTGGCCACACCAATTGCAAAGTTAATACCAAACAATTTTCCCCAAAACTTAGTCATATCACGATAAATTTCGCGACCGGTCATTACATAAACCGATTCCATAATAACTAAAATCCAGGTCATACCTATCGTTAACGGTACGAATAAGAAATGAAAGAGAGCGGTAACAGCAAACTGTAATCGCGATAGATCCACAAAGGTTTCATCTATCATTATTGGCTCCTTGAGAGTGACGGATTAACAGGGCAACATTTAATTGGCAAAGTTAAGTTTTAATGAACTTTCAGTAATTACTGAAAGTTTGTAATATTATTTACGTTTGTGCAATTTTTGTCAATATGTATATTAGTAAAACTTAATATATATTTTATATGCTACATCAGTATTAAAAACAAACAATACAATAAATTAAATTTAGTGATAAAAAACCAGTTATTTAAAGCATTTAACCAAACAGTAAAACACGGTAAACTAACAAGCATGAACGCCTGGTTTACTTGTGAAATAAAATCAAATGAATAAAGATAAAAAACAACTACGAATTGGTATTGTGGCAGGTGAGCTGTCGGGCGATATTTTAGGCGAAGGCTTAATTAAAGCCCTTAAAAAGCACTTCCCGGATGCTATTTTTGAAGGGATAGCAGGGCCTAAAATGCAAGCGCAAGGCTGTAAAACACTTTACGACATGGATGAGCTTTCAGTAATGGGGCTTGTTGAGGTACTTGGGCGTTTACCGCGGTTGCTTAAAATACGTAAACAACTCGTGCAGCATTTTGTAGATAACCCACCTGATGTATTTATTGGTATAGATGCACCCGATTTTAACTTACGCGTTGAAAAGCCACTTAAAGATGCGGGCATTAAAACAGTACAGTATGTAAGTCCATCTGTTTGGGCGTGGCGCGAAAAGCGTATACATACAATAAGTGCAGCCACTAACTTAGTGCTTGCGTTACTGCCATTTGAAAAAGAGTTTTACGATAAACACCAAGTGCCATGTACATTTGTAGGACATACCTTGGCTGACGATATAGCGCTTGAGCACGACGATACTAAAGCACGTGCAGAACTCGGCTTAAGCCTTGATGACAAAGTACTGGCGTTACTTCCTGGTAGCCGAGGCTCAGAAGTTGGTTTACTAAGCGAAACTTACATTAAAACAGCTGCAGAGCTGCAAGCTAAAAACCCCAATCTTAAAGTTGTGGTGCCACTGGTTAACGAAAAACGCAAAGCGCAGTTTACTGATATATTAAACGCTACCGCGCCAAACCTTAATGTTAACCTGCTTGATGGACAATCAAAATTAGCGATGCAAGCTGCTGATGCTATTTTATTAGCGTCGGGCACTGCAACACTTGAAGGTATGCTTTATAAAAAGCCAATGGTAGTGGGCTATAAAATAAAGCCTTTGAGCTATTGGATATTTAAAACTTTATTTACGTTTAATATTAAGTATTTTTCGTTGCCTAACTTATTAGCAGACGAAGAGCTAGTGCCTGAGTTTTTACAAAGTGAGTGTAATGTGGCTAATTTAATCAATGCGCTTACCCCAATGCTTAATACCGATAACATTGAGCTAAAAGCACGCTTTTTAGCTATTCACGAAAAAATTAGATTAAATGCCAGCGAACAAGCAGCTAATGCTGTGGCGGAGTTAATAAATGCAAATTGATAGACCTAATGTATCCTTAATTGCCGGTGTAGATGAAGTAGGGCGCGGCCCGCTTGTTGGTGATGTAGTTACTGCCGCCGTCATTTTAGATCCCACTAAACCAATTGCTGGCTTAGCGGATTCTAAAAAATTAACAGATAAAAAACGCCAAGCGCTTGCGATTGAAATAAAAGAAAAAGCATTGTGTTACGCGTATGGTCGCTGCAATCCAACAGAGATTGATGAACTAAATATTCTGCACGCTACTATGCTTGCCATGACCCGCGCAGTAGAAGCGTTAAGCACACAACCAGAATTTGTATTTATAGATGGTAACCGCTTACCTAAACTAACAATGCCCGCGCAAGCCGTTGTTAAAGGCGATAGCTTAGTAGCTGAAATTTCAGCAGCGTCTATTTTAGCTAAAGTAGCACGCGATGACGAAATGATTGAGCTTGATAAACGCCACCCTGAATATGGCTTTGCAGGGCACAAAGGGTATCCAACAAAAGCACATTTTGCAGCGCTTGAGCAGTACGGCGCGATTGATGAGCATCGTAAAAGCTTTAAACCTGTGCAGCGTGTATTGGCGCAAGCCAATGGTGAGGGTTAAGCATGGCTGCTCCTGATTTTGTTCATTTAAGAGTTCATTCAGATTTTTCGATGGTTGACGGCCTTGCTAAAACAAAGCCAATAGTTGCTAAAGCGCAAGAGCTGCAAATGCCCGCTATTGCGATTACCGATCAAATGAACTTTTGTGGCTTAGTGCGTTTTTATGGCGCAACACATAACGCCGGTATTAAGCCTATTGTGGGTGCTGACTTTTGGGTTCGTAGCCCAGAATTTCCTGACGAGCCAAGCCGCTTAACTATATTAGCCAAAGACAACGACGGCTATAAAAACATTACCTTATTAATATCTAAAGCGTATCAACGTGGGCATGTGTTTCATCGCCCAGTGATTGACCGAGAATGGCTGGTGGAGCATAAAACGGGCTTAATTATTCTCTCTGGCGCTAAAGATGGTGACTTAGGTAAGGCGTTACTAAAAAATAATCCAAGTGTTATTGAGTCGGTAGTTAGCTTTTATAAGCAGCATTTCAGCGATAACTATTACCTTGAGCTTGTTCGCACTAACCGACCGCTTGAAGAAGACTACTTACACATGGCGGTAGAGCTTGCTACAAAAGAGCAGTTACCTGTTGTAGCGACCAACGAAGTAGTGTTTTTAAAGCCTGAAAACTTTGAAGCGCACGAAATTCGCGTTGCTATTTTTGATGGTTACACGCTTGACGATAAACGCAGGCCTAAACGATTCTCTGAAGAACAATACCTAAAAACATCAGAGCAAATGGCTGAGCTGTTTAGCGACATTCCAGAAGCCCTACAAAACACAGTAGAAATAGCTAAACGTTGTAATGTAACGGTTCAGCTAGGGACTTACTTTTTACCTGATTACCCAACTGGCTCACTCAAGATTGATGAGTTTTTAGTTAAAGTGTCAGAAGATGGTCTTGAAGAGCGACTGCAGTTTTTATTCCCCGACGAAGAAGAGCGAAAAGTAAAACGTGTTGAATACGATGAGCGACTTGATATAGAGCTTGGCGTAATTAACCAAATGGGATTCCCAGGTTACTTCTTAATCGTAATGGAGTTTATTCAGTGGAGTAAAGATAACAATATTCCGGTTGGGCCTGGTCGTGGTTCAGGTGCAGGTTCGTTAGTTGCATACGCCCTTAAAATTACCGATTTGGATCCACTTGAATTCGACTTGCTTTTTGAGCGATTTTTGAATCCAGAACGTGTGTCAATGCCCGATTTCGACGTCGATTTCTGTATGGATAGACGAGACGAAGTAATTGATCACGTGTCGGCTTTGTATGGGCGAAATGCCGTATCGCAAATTATTACCTTTGGTACCATGGCTGCAAAAGCGGTAATACGCGATGTAGGGCGAGTGCTTGGGCACCCTTACGGGTTTGTTGATCGTATTTCAAAAATGATTCCAGGCGATCCTGGGATGACACTTGCTAAAGCGTTTGATATAGAACCGCGCTTGCAAGAAGCCTACGATGGCGATAACGAAGTAAAAGATTTAATCGATATGTGTCGCATTCTAGAAGGGTGTACACGTAACGCCGGTAAACATGCGGGTGGCGTAGTAATATCGCCAACCACTATTACCGACTTTGCTGCACTTTATTGCGATGACGAAGGTAAGTTTCCGGTCACACAGTTTGATAAAAACGACGTAGAAACTGCAGGCTTAGTTAAGTTCGATTTCTTGGGTTTACGTACACTGACTATATTGCAGTGGGCGGTCGAAATGACCAACGTGCGCATGGAGCGCCAAGGTAAAGACCTCGTTGATATAAACACCATTCCACTGGATGATAAAAAAAGTATTGAGTTGCTACTTCGCGCTGAAACGACTGCTGTATTCCAGCTAGAATCGCGCGGTATGAAAGACTTAGTACGCCGTTTAAAACCCGATTGTTTTGAAGATATGATTGCATTGGTGGCCTTGTTTCGCCCGGGTCCGCTGCAATCAGGCATGGTAGATAACTTTATCGACCGAAAATTGGGCCGCGAAGAAATCTCATACCCAGATGCGCAATATCAGCACGAAAGCTTAAAACCAATACTCGAGCCAACTTACGGCATTATCTTGTATCAAGAACAAGTAATGCAAATTGCGCAAGTGCTAGCAGGTTACACGCTAGGCGGCGCCGACATGCTTCGCCGTGCAATGGGTAAGAAAAAGCCCGAAGAAATGGCAAAGCAGCGTTCAACATTTGAAGATGGCGCAAGAAATAACGGCATTGACGGCGAACTCGCAATAAAAATCTTCGACTTAGTAGAAAAGTTCGCAGGTTATGGTTTTAATAAATCTCACTCAGCGGCATATGCATTAGTATCGTATCAAACGCTGTGGATGAAAACGCATCATCCTGCAGAGTTTATGGCTGCAGTAATGTCGGCCGATATGGATAACACCGACAAAATAGTTATTTTGGTGGATGAATGTGAAAACATGAAGCTCACCTTATTGCCGCCAGACGTAAATGCAGGCGAGTTTAAGTTTACAGTAAACCTGCAAGGCGAAATTGTTTACGGCATTGGCGCAATTAAAGGCGTGGGTGAAGCACCGGTTGATGCAATATTAGAAGCACGTGCGAAAGGGGGCCCATTTAAAGATTTATTCGATTTTTGTGCTCGAGTTGACTTAAAACGCGTAAATAAACGCGTAACCGAAAAATTAATTTATTCAGGTGCGCTTGATAAGTTAGGGCCAGAAAAAACACAACCAGGGCGTGCTACATTACTAGCTAGCTTAAAGGATGCAATGCGTGCGGCTGACCAACACAATAAAGCGGAGCTGTTAGGGCAAAGTGATTTGTTTGGTTTATTAGCCACCGAGCCTGATGAGGTTGAACAAGCCTTTATTAAAGCCACAGGACTCACCGATAACGAGTGGTTAGAAGGCGAAAAAGAAACGCTAGGCCTTTATTTAACTGGGCATCCGATAAATCAGTACCGCCGCGAACTTAAGCATTATACCAGCGGAAAAATAGTTGATTTACAGCCCACTAACCGTGATGTGTTTGCAACCGCTGCTGGTTTAGTGATTGCCTCTAGGGTATTAATTAATAAAAAAGGAAATCGTTGGGCCTTAGTAACTTTAGATGACAAGAGTGCACGGATTGATGTACGCTTGTATTCAGACGAGTTTGAAAAGTACCAAGATATGCTCCAAGTTAACAATATCTTGGTAATATCTGGACAGGTCAGCTTTGATAACTTCTCCGGTGGTATTACAATGACCGCCAGAGAAATAAACACCATTGCTCAAGCGCGTGAAAAACGCATTAAAGCGATTAAAATGACGCTGAACATGGTGCAAGTCGAGGCAGGTTTCTTCGATAAATTACAAAAAGTACTCGAACCCTATAAAATGGGAACGTGTCCGATCAAGGTTTATTACCAACGTCCAGATGCGTTGGCGCAATTAACTCTTGGGATCGAATGGTGTGTTACGCCAAGTGACGACTTAATTCATAAGTTATCACTCATGGCGGCGCAAGACGTAGAACTAGAATTTAACTAATTAGGTAGTTTAGAGCATGAGCCTCAATTATCTTGATTTTGAGCTTCCAATTGCAGAATTAGAAGCAAAAATTGAAGAATTACAAAATATAAGCCGCGCTGGCGAATTAGACCTTGAGTTAGAAGAGGAAGTCAGCAAATTAAAAGAAAAAAGCGCCAAGCAAAAACAGGAGATTTTTTCTAATTTAGGCGCCTGGCAAGTATCACAGTTAGCACGTCATCCGTTGCGTCCTTACACTCGAGATTATATCGAGCGCATTTTCACGGAATTTGACGAGTTTTCTGGCGATCGTACATTTGCCAACGATCCGGCTATTTTAGGTGGTATTGCGCGCTTAGATGGCGAACCGGTAATGGTTATTGGCCAACAAAAAGGCCGTGACACGGCTGAAAAAATTAAACGCAACTTTGGTATGCCAAAGCCAGAAGGTTACCGTAAAGCATTACGCTTAATGGAAATGGCTGAGCGTTTTAAAATGCCAATCATGACCTTTATCGACACACCGGGTGCATACCCAGGTGTTGGCGCTGAAGAACGTGGCCAATCTGAAGCAATCGCACGTAACTTAAAAGTAATGGCGACACTTAAAGTGCCGACAATATGTACAGTTATTGGCGAGGGCGGTTCAGGTGGTGCATTAGCGATTGGTGTTGGCGACAGAGTTAACATGTTGCAATACAGTACTTACTCTGTAATTTCGCCTGAAGGTTGTGCGTCTATTCTTTGGAAAAGCGCCGACAAAGCCCCACTTGCAGCAGAAGCAATGGGTGTAACCGCAGAGCGAGTTAAAGAACTAGATTTAATCAGTAACTTAATTGATGAACCTCTAGGCGGCGCGCACCGCAATTACGATGCGATGGCACGTAACTTAAAAGTTCGCCTTAAACGTGACTTAGCAGACCTACAAGCGCTTACGCTTGAAGAAATGCTTGATCAACGTTACAAACGTTTAATGTCGTTTGGTTATTGCTAAACACATTAAATGTTAAAAAAAGCCGCTTATGCGGCTTTTTTGCTTTAAAATGTTCAGAGTTTTTATATAAAAGTGCGCCCATATGCATACATCAGCAATTTATCAGCAATTAAAAAAATCATTAAATAGCTATATTGAGCAAGGTAACACCGCTTTTACAGTGGCGCTTTCTGGTGGCGTTGATTCTGTGGTGTTGTTGCATTTAATGCGCACTTTAAAAGAAGATAACCCTGCAATTAATGTATCGGCTATTTATGTCCACCATGGCTTGAGCCAGTATGCTGATGACTGGCAACACTTTTGCAAAAACGTATGCATTGAGCTTAATGTGCCTTTTGAAGCTGCGAAAGTTGTAATTGAGCAGCAGTCGCGCACGAGTCTTGAAGCCCAAGCACGCGACGCCCGTTATAAAGCACTTGATGAGCTAAGCCCACAAGACAGTATTATTTTACTGGGCCAACACTTAAACGATCAAGTAGAAACGTTTTTACTGCGCTTAAAGCGTGGCTCAGGTTTAAAAGGGCTTGGTTCTATGTATAAAGAGCGCTTGCTGCAAAGTGGGCGTATATGTTTTAGACCATTGTTAAGTGTAACGCGCAGCGATATAGAAGCGTTTGCAGCGCAGTTTAATATTAACCACATAACCGATGACTCTAATACAGATGAAAGCTTTGACCGTAATTTTTTACGATCGAAAATAGTACCTGTGTTAGCTGAGCGCTTTAATGGGTTTGAACAATGCACTGCACGAAGTATTGAGCTACTACAGCAGCAACAAACATTACTTGATGAATATACTCAGCTTGATTTAAATAAGTGTATTAACGAGCATCAAGCACTTTGCATTGGCCAGATAAGCGAATACAGCGCAGCGCGCATTGCAAATATAGTACGTGCGTGGCTTGCACTATTTACACAAGTGATGCCATCGCAAAAGCAGCTCGAGCAAATTATTAATCAAGCAATGTGCGCAAAAAACGATGCACAAATGCGTATTGATTTGCTCGATGGGCAAATACGTCGTCATCAAGGTTATTTGTATTTTGTAACACCAAGTGAAGTGTTAACAGATATTGAGCTGAATCATTCACAGCTAAAACTGGCAGACGGGCGCTTATTAATTAAAAGCACCGGTTGTGGAGTAAGACCTCCACACGCTAATGAGCAAGTAATAGTGCGTTTTGATTGCAATAGCGCACGCATTAAACCACTTAAAAAGCCTGGTAGTAATACAGTTAAGCATTGGTTTAAAGATGCAAAAATAGCGCCCTGGCTTCGCGCCAGTGTGCCGCTTATTTTTTATAATGATGAATTAGTTCAAGTGGTTGGTTATTTTATAAGTGCTAAGCATATTGATGAAAATGGTATTTTTTGGGAGTGTAAATAAATGAGTAAACAGCCGCATGTTGGTTTGTCGTTAGTTACTAAAGCGCCAGTGGGTATGCTAATAACGGCCGTTATAGCTATTATTGCTAATATTTTACTTGAGCTAAATATAGTTACGCTAGGTTATGCAGTTGCGGGTGGAATTGTATCTGCAGTGCTTTTATTAGCTTATTGGTTAGGTAAAGGTGGATTGTTTTTTATTTTAGGCGTGAGCCTGCCACTGCTTTTAGTATTATTTACACCGCTTGCTACTATTACTGCATTACTTAATTTAATTAGCGGATTCTTTTTTGGTTTTTGTGCCGCGTTGTTTATTTATAATTTGGTAAGTGCAAAGCCTAGCGGGGGAAGCTAGGCTTTTTATTTAATGCAGTTAAGTAAAGACTAATATGCTTTTGCGCAGTTTCTGCCAGATGCTTTTGCTTTGTATAAACCTTTATCGGCGCGAGCAAATATTTCAGTTTCGCTGTCTTGGCTGTTAGCTAAAGTAAAACCAATACTGGTTGTTACTTTATACTTAGACATTAGGGGCGATTTTCTTACTAAGCACATTATCCGCTCAGCAATCACTTTATTCGTTGTAAACTCAGGGTCTTCAATAAGTAAAGCAAACTCATCACCACCAAATCTAAATACCGAATCAGTGCCGCGTATGCTGCTACACAGTACTTTTGAAAACTCTTTAAGTGTATCGTCACCAATTTTATGGCCAAAGTTGTCGTTAACTTGTTTAAAGTTATCTAAATCAAGCAGCATTAAACTAAATGGACGCTGGTAACGACGGCAGTTTTCAAGTTTTTGCAGTAAAAAGTCATTAAACTGACTACGGTTATTTAAGCCGGTTAATGCATCCTTTGTGGCAAGCTTTAATACTCGGCTATACATCATCGCATTACGAAGTGGATAAACCAGCGCAGTATGCAAAGTATGTAGCTTTTTCTCAATGGCTTGACCAAGCGGGAATTTACTAAAATAAATTAGTTGCCCTAAGTGTTCTTTACCAATCGCCAAATCAAAAATATAGGGTGTACTATTTGTATCACTCTGTGATGTTTGTGTAGTTCCCAGTGTTGACTGAAACTGTAAACCAGAGAAATTTAACAATTGTTTTGTAAATTTTGCGTATATAGCTAAAACATCCTCAATCACTAAGCTAGTTTGTAGCTCTGTAACGAGTTTATGTGTTTCTGTTATTTCATTTGTTGGCGAATGTTCAGCCGAAAACGGCAAAAAATCACCGCGACCAGACACACGCTGCGTCAAAATATGGACGTTTTCCATTAAATTCTCCCCCGAGGGTGTTACTTTGCAATTACTAAGCGATTTTTGTGCCATATTTTAAAACTGGCTGAAAAACAGAAGGTTGCTATATTTAAAGTAAGTCCCTTGGTTTAATTGACGCGTGAGGCCGAATTTGCAGAGTATTAACGTTCAAATTTTTGGCTTGCTAGTGGCAGCAGTTCTTTTTGTGTGGTTTTTTAAACGCATTGGCTTGCCGCCTATTTTGGCGTACCTAGCAACGGGGGTTTTAGCCGGTAGTCATGGTATTGGTTGGCTAGCGCAATCTCATGAAATAGAGTTTGTAGCAGAGCTTGGGATTGTGTTTTTGTTATTTAGTTTGGGGTTAGAATTTTCTATTTCGCGGCTAATGGCAATGCGAAGCCTAGTATTTGGGCTGGGCTCGTTACAAGTAGGTATAACCAGCTTACTCTTCATTATTATTTTATATTGTTTAGACTTTTCCCTGCTCACCAGTTTTACCATTGGTACAATTATGGCGCTTTCTTCTACGGCTGTAGTGGTTAAGCTATTAAAAGAAACGGGTGAGCTTAATCAGCGCCGTGGGCAATTGGCCGTTGGTGTACTGCTTTTTCAAGATATTGCTGTTGTTCCTCTATTAATAATACTTCCTTTATTTGCATCAAGCGACTCTCAAAGTATTGGCTGGGCTTTAGCGTTTGCCCTAAGTAAGGGCGCATTTGTATACGTGCTTCTTTGGGCAATTGGTAAATGGGTATTGCCCATTGTGTTTAAAGAAATAGCGCAAGTACGAACCGATGAGTTATTTGTGCTTACCACTATATTAGTAGCGTTATTTGCGGGCTTTTTAACGTATATGTTTGGCTTGTCTATGGCATTGGGCGCTTTTTTAGCGGGAATGATGTTAGGTGAGAGCCATTACAGGCATCAGTTAGAGGCCGATATACGTCCATTTCGCGATATTTTAATGGGGCTGTTTTTTGTCACTGTGGGTATGCAGTTAGATATTTTATTTGTACTGGCGCATATAGTAATAATTATTGGCGCATTGCTTGGTTTACTCGGATTAAAAATTACAGTAGTAGCACTTAGTGCGCGGCTAATGCATGAACGAAACCAAGATTCACTCGCCTGTGGCATCATGCTGTGGCAAATGGGGGAGTTTGGTTTTGTACTTATCGCACTTGCTGGCCAGCATCAGTTATTAAACTCAGAGCAAGTTTCATTTTTAATTGCCCTTGGTGTGTTATCAATGGCATTTACACCATTTTTGATTGATAAAACGCCATTTATTTTAAAGCGTTTGGGTATACTCGATCTCCCTAGTTTAGCGCTGGAGAGTGAGCCACAAAGTAGTACACTTTATAGCGACCATGTTGTTATTTGTGGTTTTTCGCGAGTTGGGCAAACTATAGCGCGTTTTTTAAAGCCCGAAGCAATAGACTACGTTGCCATTGAAAGTAACCCAATTTTAGTACAAGAAGGCAAAGCGGCGGGTGAGCCTGTTATATTTGGCTATGTTAAACAAAAAGATATTTTAAAATGCGCAGGAGTAGAGCGAGCTCGCTTGGTTATTATTACTTTTACAGAGCTTGATCACGCACAAGTTGTTATTGATGCCATAAAACAAATAGCGCCCAACGTTAAAATACTCATTCGTACCCGTGACGATAGCCAGTTAGATTATTTAAAAGGGCTAGGCGTAACCGAAGTAGTGCCCGAGTCGTTAGAGGCGAGCTTAATGCTCGTGTCGCATGTGTTGTCTATGTCGGGCGTACCCATGACACGTATTGTGCGCCGAGTGAGTAAAGAGCGTCGAAACCGTTACCCGCTAATGCAAAGCTTTTACGCAGGGTATTTTAAAGATAGCGAAGATGCCTCAACCGACCGATTAGAATATTTACACGTTGTTGCGCTACCTCAGCAAGCTTATGCCGTGAGTAAAACAATTGAAGATCTTAATTTAGAAAAGCGGCGAGTACTCGTAAAAGCACTTCGCAGAGAAGGAGCCGAAATAGACACGCCATCAGCGCAAACAATCTTGTTAGCTAACGACGTTTTAGTACTACAAGGTAAACCAAGGCGAGTAGAGCGGGTAGAGCACTACCTGCTCGACGGAATAGAGTAACGTGCCTGTTTGGGCTTAATCTAACTCTAAAAACTCACGCATTTTAGGCAACTGCGCCATGCCATCTTCATAGCCAATTTGCATTAAGTGCTGGGTGTAGCGTTTTTCAAACAATAGGTAACTGGTTAAACTCGATTGCGAATGTTTTTTAACACCGATTGTACGCAGCAATACTTTAATCGCCCACGGCATATCGTCGTAATACTGCGCAGCAATAGCATTAAAGTTTTGCGAAGGGTTAATAACAAAGGTATCAATTTGTTTTAGCTCTTGGTGTTTATCGCGTGCAGGTAATAGTCCTAAAGTGCGATTAACACGTTCCAAACGCTCCAAATCAGACTGCATTGTGTCGGTAAATACGCTATCGAGTAAATGCCCTGCAACAGCAGATAGACCCGGATAATGTGGCGAGTAACCCGGTGGGTGTAATTCTTTGGGTTGGTCGACCCCAATAATAAATATTTTTTCAGCGCCTAAATGAATCGACGGACTCAGCGGAGAAAGTTGATGTATAGAGCCATCCCCAAAGTAATGGTTATAAATATTTACACTTGGAAACACCATAGGGATGGCACTCGATGCCATTAAATGCTCAACGTTAATACGCGTAGCTTGGCCTTCGCGTTTAGCGCGTTGCCATGATGTTTGTGTATTTGATTGAAAAAACGCAACAGAGTCGCCCGTGGTATAACTAGAAGCCGTAATAGACAGCGCATCTAAATAATTACGATGTAAATTGCGCTCAATGCGGTGTAAATCTAAAATTTCGTTTAATAAACCACGCAGAGGGCGGTTGTTTAGCAAGCTCGCTGGTGGATGGTTAATATGTTCTGACTGAAAGCTCGTTAAAATATTACGCGCAATATGACCAAATACGCTTAAAAAATCACTTTTATAGACCATAGAGGTTGAAAAGTTTTTCCAAACTGATTCAAGCTTTCGTACAGCCAAATGCGCACAGGAGGCGTAACATGCTAACGCAGCTGAGTTAATAGCCCCAGCAGAGGTGCCATTTATTACTCTAAATGGCAATGGAGCAGTACGAGGCATACTATGAGCTAGCGCTTTAAGGACACCCACTTGATAAGCAGCACGTGCGCCACCACCTGTGAGTAATAAGGCAATTTTTGGTTTTTCTGGATCGACTTGCTTGATTTTCATATTGGTGGTTAAACTGTTCTACGTCTTTACTTTATTTATTAACTGTAAGTCTTTAAGCTAGAAGAATCAAAGGATAACTGCCCTAATACTTATTACATTGTTTAATCACCCAATTTAGTACTTAACTTACTTTGCTATAATTGCCGTATTATAAAATGTAATAGTATTTGTGTAAGAATGAATTTAATCCACTTAGCGTACTCTAAGTGATATCGCATTTTAATTTTTATGGAGTTCGTATGTCAGATAAACCAGAAGCATCAGATGTTCAAAAACGTCCACCTAATAACAATATTATTTTCGCCGTTATTATTTTAATAGTCGTAGCATGTGCGGCCGCCTTCGTATTGCTAACACCCAGTGACGAGCAAGCAACACGCACTGAGGTAGAGCCCACAGTTAAAGAACAACCTATGATGGAGCTTAAACCCGAGAACGACCCCGTGGTAGATGCGCCGTCTGTAAATCCAGAAAAGCCAGCAGAGCTTGAAGTACCAGCACAAAGTCCAAGTGAGCCTGTGCCAGAAGTAGAGCCACTACCAACGCTTAACGAAAGTGATGCAGTTGTTGTTGCTAAAATGGACGAGTACCTAAGCGACTCAGTAATGAGCTTAATGGTGACCGACGATGTTATTCGTCGTGGTGTGGTATATGTAGATAACTTAGCAAAAGGAAAAATAGCTAAAAAACACATGCCTGTTGTACAGCCAGAAGAAAAATTTAGCGTGAATGAAGGTGATATCTTAACTATTAACCCTAACAGCTACGAGCGTTATACACCGTATGTGAAAATATTTACCAGTATGAGTGCAGCGCAAGCCGTTCGCATGTACGAAGAGTACAAGCCACTTATTAATAATGCATACAGTGAAATTGGTTACGGCGATGACGAATTTAATCAAACGCTAACCGATGCAATCGATTTATTACTTGATACGCCAGAGCCTGAAGGTGACTTGCCGTTACTTCGTGATTCAGTAACTTACCAGTATGCGTTTTCGGAGTGGGAGCAATTACCAGATGCACAAAAGCAGCTTTTACGTATGGGTCCAGAAAACATGAAAAAAGTAAAAGCAGCATTACGTAATATAAAAGCGCAGTTAGAGAACAATTAATACGCACTAAAATAGCTAAATACGCCGCGATTGTATATGAAGTATGCAATCGCACTTTCTTTTTAGATTATCCCTTGAATAACAGAGCAAAAGTAGAGATAATCCCTCCCGCGCCAACCAAGGCCCTCAATGGTAGTCTTATTGGTCCTCTCGCAACACTAGCAGGCGAACCTGGTCAGGCCCGGAAGGGAGCAGCCACAGTTTGTGACGTGTGTGCCGAGATGTGGCTGGTAAGACTGCCACCCAAATTCCTCATTTGGGTGTTTGAACTAATAAACTTAATTCCTCAAAAAGAATTCCTCTAATTAAATAATACTATTTATTTATAGATTACTTTATAAATTACTTTATAGATTGTTATGTCATTTTTGTTAAAAATATTACTAATAACTACATGATAGTATTAATTAAAAGTAAATTAGCCTCCCTTTTAAACATGTTGCTCATCCTCGGTTCGTAAATACGACTTAAGTCTAGATTGTGTAGTACGAAGTTAGGATTAGAATAATGTCAAATTTAGAGAGGAGCTCAGTATGCACTTGGAACGTATTCGCAATAGTAACCTGCACGACAAGGTGATGCCGGCAGAACAAGCAAGCCAATTTATTAAAGATGGAATGACTGTAGGGATGAGTGGTTTCACTCGCGCCGGAGAAGCTAAAGCAGTACCCAGAGCATTAATTGAGCAAGTCAAAAAAAATCCAATCAAAATAAATTTAATGACGGGTGCGTCATTAGGTAATGATCTCGACAAGCTATTAACAGAAGCGGGCATTTTAGCGCGTCGTATGCCTTTTCAAGTAGACAGCACTTTACGTAAAGCGATTAATAACGGTGAAGTAATGTTTATTGATCAGCATTTATCTGAAACAGTTGAGCATTTACGTAACCATCAATTAACCATGCCTGATGTGGCTGTTATTGAAGCCGTTGCCATTACCGAAAAAGGGCATATTGTGCCGACTACATCGGTTGGTAATTCAGCCAGTTTTGCTATTTTTGCCAAAGAAGTCATTGTTGAAATTAATATGCTGCATAACCCGAATCTTGAAGGTTTGCATGACATATATATTCCTTCGTATCGTCCTACTCGCCAACCAATGCCGTTAGTTAAAGTGGATGACCGAATTGGTAGCACTGCTATTCCTATCGATCCTGCAAAAATTGTTGGTATTGTTTTTACTAACCAAAGCGACTCGTTTTCTACCGTTACCGACCCTGATGAAGACACCGCCGCTATTGCGCGCCATTTAGTTAACTTTTTTAAAGACGAAGTGGCTCAAAATAAATTGCCAGCTAATTTAGGTCCGCTACAAGCAGGCATTGGTAACATTGCTAATGCAGTGATGATGGGACTACTCGACTCTGACTTTAAAGACCTAACAATGTACTCTGAAGTATTACAAGATTCGACGTTTGACCTAATTGATGCAGGTAAGCTTAGTTTTGCATCGGGCAGCTCAATTGTGTTGTCTGAGCGTTGTAACGCGCAAGTATTTAATAATTTAGAACAATACAAAGACAAGCTAGTGTTACGCCCTCAAGAAATTTCGAACCACCCTGAAATAGTCCGCCGTTTAGGTATTATTGCCATTAATACTGCACTTGAGTTTGATATGTATGGCAATGTAAATTCAACACATGTTTGTGGCACACGGATGATGAATGGTATTGGTGGCTCGGGTGATTTTGCTCGTAATGCTCATTTAGCAATATTTGTGACTAAATCGATTGCTAAAAATGGCGCTATTTCAAGCGTAGTGCCTATGGCCAGTCATGTTGATCATAACGAACACGATGTTGATATTTTAGTAACTGAGCAAGGCTTAGCTGATTTACGCGGTTTAGCGCCGCGTGAGCGAGCAATACAAGTCATTAAGCACTGCGTGCACCCAGATTACCGTGACGATATGTTAGATTACTACAATCGCGCTTGTGAGCGTGGTGGGCACACCCCTCATTTACTTGAAGAAGCGTTTAGCTGGCATATTCGTCTTGAACAACAAGGCAGCATGAAAAAAGTATCTGCAGCAGATGCTCAAGTGCAACTGTCTGCATAAGCATTTTGGTTTATTAAAATTGAATTAGTTAGTTTTATACTTACTTTTGAACCGCACTAGTGTCAGCTCAATCAGCTTTGATTAGTGCGGTTTGATATAAACTGTAAGTCCAAAATAATTTTATACCTACTCTTTGTATACCTTTCCCAACCACCTTTTATTATTTTATTCACTTAGGTTTAAGTGCTATTACCGTTATTAAGTGTGTAATGTGCTTATTAAAAATATAGGCACTAAATGGCGTTTGACAGAGGATTAGAAGAGCGACCTTACAGTAAAACCAGTTAAGGGCTTGGTTTATATTTTGCCTGAAGGTTTTGAGTCTGATTCTGATTTAGCATATTGGGTAAATACGTGCGTTAACTTTGTAGAGTCTTTGCCGCCCAAACCTTTTAAAAAAACGACCCGCACTTAAGTAAATTAGCGAAGTATCACCTTAATTAAAATAAGCACTGCAATCAAATTACTGGCGCTATGAGCATGAATGCTACATAATTGAGCGACTGCTCACTTATGCGCTTTTTACTTATGTATGATTCATACTGTTTCAAAAGACGCTTTAAATTTTTTAGTAAATAAAAGAGAGAATGTAATGATTAAAGTAAGCGTATTATACCCAAATAATGAAATTGCTACTTTCGATATGGACTACTACTGTAAAACACATTTACCCCTAGTTGCAGAGTTAGTTGGTAAAGCGCTTATATCAAGTAGTGCAGATGCAGGTTTAGCAGGTGGCGCACCGGGCGAAGCGCCAACTTATATTGCTATGGGGCATTTAGTGTTTGAATCGGTAGAATCTTTTCAGCAAGCCTTTGCACCTCATCAAGAGGCAATAGCCGCTGATTTAGTTAACTTTACTAACGTGTCTCCAGTAATTCAAATTAGCAATATTGCTGGGTAAATTACACGCTAAAACTAATTTAAGAACTACTTAATAACCCCTACCGCATTTAGTGCAGTAGGGGTTTTATTTTAACTGCAATAAAAGGGCTAGCGCTCTGTTTTAAGTAATATTAGTTCTAATATTTAGATGTATTAAACCCGCCCTTGTGTTGATTATGAAAATGATAAAAGTTATCATTTAGGTTGTTGGCTATCTACACTTCTCCCAGGAATTATCATGTTTAACCCTAATTATTTGGCATTAAGTATTGCTGCGTCTTTATCTGTTTTTTCTAATATAGCTTTTTCACAACAAAACGACGACATTGAAACTATTGAAGTAACTGGCCGTGCCCAGCAATTTTACCTAGAAACCGAAAGTAAAATTGGGACTAAAACTAATTTAGATCTTATTAAGCTTCCGCAATCTGCGCAGGTATTAACCGAGCAACTTATTATTGACCAAGCAGCGCGTGACATTACCGATTTGTACCGATCTATTGCGGGAGTGAGCGAATATAGCTACTCAGGCGTAACTTTTCGTGGTTTTAGAGATGACGCAAATGTATTTTACGATGGTGTGCGTGGCGACCCATATTCGGGCTTTGGTGTACCGCAGTTATTTAATGTAGAACGTGTTGAAGTATTAAAAGGGCCTGCCTCTGCTTTGTATGGCGGTGGCGAACCTGGTGGGATGATTAATTACGTAACTAAAAAGCCAAGCTACACACAAAAACGCGAATTAAAGCTTACTTTGGGTAATTACAACACCCGTGGTGCATCACTCGATATGACGGGTGGTTTAAACGATACAATGGCTTATAGATTGGGTGGTTATTATGAAGAGCAAGACAGCTTTCGTAACAATGCAGACTCAGCTAATACCGAGCTAACAGGCGGATTGTTATTTGATTTAAGTGATTCAACAACCTTAACCACAAGTGTTGACTACATAAAACAAGACCTGGGCGGTAACCGCTTACGGGGCGTACCGGTAGATGACAACGGCAACTTTTTAGTTGACCCAAGTTATAACGCTAATGAAGCGGTTGATTATCAAAATATGGAAGCTTTGGTGCTTCAAGCAGAACTTAGCCATTATTTTAATGATGATTTTTCTTTAAGTACTACGTTTCGCTACATGGATAACGAGCGAGACCAAGCCTACCATGAGTCGCAAAGCTGGGTAGATGTAAATGGTGATGGCGAAGCAAACATTGATGACGAAACCATCAAACGAGAATACCGTAAGCAATTTCGTGCCAATAAAGAAGCAAGCTTAACCACCGACTTTGTTTATAACTTTGGACAAGGACAATTAACCCATCAGTTTTTATTTGGTGGTGATTACCACACCGTTGATACCGAATATGACTACTTACGTGCCCGATATGAGGCCGATGGCGTCGCTAATTTAAATATTTTTAATTTAAACTACGGTGAAACCGACCCAAGCACTTATAACCTTACCGACATGAACCGCGATGGCGTTGATACCGACCGATTTGGTGTGTATGCACAAGACGTAATTAGCGTAGGCGAGCAGTGGACAATTATTGCAGGTTTGCGCTATGACCATTTTAAAGAGTTTAATCAAGAAACTGGTTTTAGTTACTCAGATAACGACATAACGCCGCGCGTTGCTGTTACTTATCAGCCAGTAGAAAACACATCGGTATATATTAACTACTCAGAGAGCTTTAACCCTACATCGTCAGCCGACCAAGAAGATGTAGAGGGCGAAGGTAATTTAGAACCAGAAACCGGCAAGCAAACCGAACTGGGTATGAAAAACCAATGGCTTGACGGCAAAATAATGAGCACCTTTGCAATTTACCAAATTAATAAAGAAAACGTGGTAATGAGCAACCCTGACGATACTGGCGCGGGGGATGGCATTGCTGCACTTTTAAATATAGGTGAAGTAGAAAGCCGAGGATTTGAAACAACTTTAGTTGGCGATTTGTCGCAGCACTGGACCGTAACGGCTAACTACGCGTACAACGATACGCAAGTGGTAGACGGCGTAACGGGTGATACGCTTTCAAATACATTTGGAGATGGTTCGCGCTTTGCTAATGCACCACGCCACCAGGCAGGTTTATGGACTCGCTACGCACTGGATTCGATTGATTCATCAATTGCCTTTGGTGCAAATTACGTAAGTGAGCAACTTAGTACAAGTGGTCAAAAAGTAAAACCATTTACCGTATTTGATATGAGCTGGACGAGTCGCTTTGATAACGTGTTATTGAGTGTAAATATTAATAATCTGTTTGATAAAGAATATGCTGTAAGTGGGTTTAGTGAGCGGAACGGCCACTTTCCTGGCAGCCCTCGTGAAATTATTGGGCAAATAACTTACAAGTTTTAATACTTATTAGCGCGAGAGTTACTCGCGCTTTTTTTAAGTGTTGCCTTGCACCTTTTTATCACTATTAAATTTAGCTGCTTCTTGAGTCGTGTTAATAGCCGTAATAGGGAAGGGGATTACAATACCTTCTTTTTTATAGCGTTTATGCAGGGCTTTTATAAAAGCAGATTTAACCCAAAAGCGATTAAAGTATTCTTTTGCGCGCAGCATAACCGTAAAGTTAATACTTGATCTGTCAAAGGTATGAAAAACCACAAAGGTATTGTAATCATCAACACCCCATTCGTGTGAAATAAGTATTTCACGAGCCACTTCAAGTGTTACTTGCTCAACAAATTCTAAATCTGAATCGTAATGCACGCTTATATCAACAGGCACGCTTAGCTCTTTTTCAGGGTAAAAGTAATTAATAATACGCGACTTAGATAATTGGCTATTAGGTATAATAATCATATTGTTGGGTAGCATTTTAACCCATGTAGATCGCCAGCCTATATGATCAACAAAGCCTTGCTCCTTAGATTCAAGCTCAATAAAATCACCCACCCTTATAGGTTTATCTATTACTAGCTGCACGCCAGAAAAAAAGTTTTCGAGGGTAGGTTGCAAAGCAAGGGCAACAGCCAGTGATGTAATTCCTAACGAGGCAATAATAGGCGTAATAGAAATACCTAACGTGCCCATTAACACCAGTAATCCTACTGACGATAATGTAACGCGTATCACGCCTTTAATTATGCTTTTGGAATTAAAAACCACGGCAGATTGTTCGCCATAGTAATTAATAGTGCCAATAATAAAGCGGTCTAAAAACATAATAAGTGCAAGCAGCGCTAATACAATATTAATGCTATTAAAAGGGATCTGTTGAGAAATAGAAGTACTAATAATGAAGGTGTCGTGCTCTAAAATGGTGAGTAGCACAATAATTGTGCACAGTGTTAGCGGCTTAGATATTGACTCTATTAGTAAAGTATCGAATATAAATTTGGTTTTTGAAGTCCATTTTTTTAGCCAGTACATTACAAAAAAACGAATTAAAAACAGTAGTATAGCTATAAGTAAAAGGGAGGACGCTGCGCTTAACCAAGGTGTGCTGTTAGAAAATTCCAGCGCTTTATTTAGCATAACTTAAACCTGTTCAATATAGTTTTATATATATTGCAGCAAGTTATGTACCTTTGTTTGGGTAAAGTAGCTGCCGAGTTTAGTCGGCAGCAAATATTATACTTTTTTGGCTAACCACATACCGCCTAGCACGGCTGCAAAAAACAATAAAAACTCCATTTTAAGAGATACCAATTGAACCAAGCCCGGGCCTGGGCATATGCCACTTAAACCCCATCCTAAACCAAAAAGTACTGAGCCAATAATTAAGCGCGAATCAACTTTTTTTAAATCACTTAAATTAAATGTGCCTGAAATAAGTGGCTTCTCTTTTTTTGCAACCCATAACCATGTAAGCATCATTATTAGCATGGCAACAGCCATCACTATAATTAAGCTTGCGTCCCATTGGTTCCCGTAGGTAAGAAAGTTAATCACTTTAGCGGGGTTTGTCATCCCGCTAATAATAAGTCCTAAGCCAAATATAAAGCCTATAACAACCATCATAATTGCTTTCATTATTTATCCTACAAGGTTTGCTGTAATGAAGGCGACAAGCATAAATGTGCATGTTGCAACCCAAGAGCGAGTAGAAAAGCGCGACATGCCGCACACACCATGGCCACTTGTGCACCCATTAGCTAAAGTTGTACCAGCGCCAACTAAAAGCCCCGCAACAATAATAAGCCAAGGCGGCAACTGTAATTCGCCTTCTAATAAAGAAGGCGCAAATACTCTTACAGCTACACCTGCCAACAACAATCCTAAAATAAAGTATAACTGCCAACGCGAGCCCGAATTTGCTTTAGCAAATACAGACTTAACAATGCCCGATATACCTGCAATTTTTCCGTATAAAACAAGTAATAACGTACACGCTATACCTATTAATGCACCGCCTATTGCAGCCGATACTGGGGTGAATTCTGTTACCATTTTTTAAATTTCCCAAACAATAGAAACACCTAAACCGGTTTGTTTCATTTCGATTGATATTTGCTGATTTGGCGCTAAATAGTTAGCACCCGTTACTTTTTTAGCTGGCGAATAAAAAGCCATAGCGTTTAATTGTACCTTGTTGGTAAAAGAATGGCTAAAGCCCGTTGTAAAATGCCACTCTTGAACGCCCGGCGCTAAAATATTTAATATAACTTGCGACGAAGGAATAGGTTGCTCGGTGTAAGACACCCCAAAACGTATCTTTTGTTGCGATGTACGCTGCCACTGATAACCAAGCTTATAAATAGTCATATCGTTCCAGCCAAACCCAGCACCTGCGTTAGCCCCTAAAGGCGCTGACATCAAGTTATCGACTGGGTTTGAAATACTTTTCACTTCGCTGTAATTTATTTTTTGCCAATCAAATACCACCTGATTACTAGGTGTAAGTTTATAAGCTGCACCAATTTGAAACGAACTTGGCAGATCAAACCCGCCTTGCTCTGCAAACAAACCTTTATAGCTATCAAACTCTTGCATAGACACTGATGAGCGGTAACTTGCCCCCCAGCTTAATGACGAATTTATATCTTGGCTAATACCTAGTTGAATGCCTAGGCCTGTGCTTGTATCGGTGCCATTATTTGTAAGCGCTTCTGGTGATTGCGAAAAAGGAGCAAAGTTTCCAAGCCCTTGCGCTTCAAACTGTTGCACCACGTAAATAGGGGAAACACCAAGGCGTGTTTGTTCATTCAACTTATAGCTTACTGTTGGGCTAATAAAGAGTTGTTTTAAATCAACGCCCGTTGTACCAGCGTAAAAAGTCCCCTCAGGAGAGGATTCTGCGCCGTACTCGGTATTCATACCGCCGTTGCCATACACTAATAAACCAATATTTACTTTTTCATTTAATTGATGGCCAATAGCAAACTCTGGAATTGCAAATACGGTGTTGTCGCTTTTTTGTGTTTTTGCTTCAAGATAAAATGCGCCAGGGTAAAAAGTATCTACTTTTGATGCAGTATATTTTCGTTCAGGTGAAAAAAGCTCTAAGCCCAGAGATAGCTCTGTTCCGTTTGGCAAAAAAGTAGCAGGATTATTAGCGCCAGACATTAACTCTTCTGAAAGGGCAACACCTGCGCCAGCCATGCCTTTGTGGGTCATGCCGTAGCCGTGTGTAAAATACCCATTAGTAGCAAATGCACTGAACGAACCTAAAGCACACGTTAAAGCTAAGCCTGATATTAACTGTTTTTTCATTTTAGTAGACACATAAAGTTGGAATGGGCGGACAATAGCTAATTTTTGATATTCTAAAAAGGAATTTAAATAGATTAGTTATAATAAAAGGTAATAGAGCATTGGCTATAAAGTTAAAATAAATGAGCAAAGATTGCTATTTAACTTTTAGGTTATTTATACAGGGAGTCCATATAAGACCCTAGATAACGCTGCTTTATATAAAGGCAAAGCGGCGACTAATATCACCGCTTTTAAAAATCACATAGATTCGAGCGTTTTACCGCGCGTTTCTTTAATGTATTTAACAACAAAAAAGATGCTTATAAGTGCCGATAACGCATAAAAGCCGTATGCACCGGCAAGGCCTATATTGGCAAGCATAATAGGGAAAGTCATGGTGATTGCAAAGTTAGCAATCCACTGCGCACTGGCAGCAACGGCAAGGGCAGCACCACGAATACGGTTATTAAACATTTCGCCTAATAATACCCATACAATTGGGCCCCAACTTAAGCCAAAAAATACCACAAATAAGTTAGCCATAATAAGTGCAAACGTACCCATGTTATCGCTAAGTGCAAGCTTGCCTGCTTCATCAAGGCCTGCGCTGCCAAATATATAAGTAAGCGCACTTAAACTAATAAACATGCCAATACTGCCCACTAGCAACAGTGGTTTACGGCCAACTTTGTCAACTAACGCAATGGCAATAAAGGTCGATACAATATTTGTAGTGCCCGCTAATACATTTATAAATAACGATTGCGACTCATCAAACCCAGCGGCTTGCCAAAGCTCAGAGCCGTAATAAAACACCACGTTAATACCTACAAATTGCTGAAACACACTCAGCGCAACACCTGCCCATACAATAGGGTGTACTTTTTTACTGCCATCAATAAATAAATCGCGAATACTTGGTTTTGTATCGCTATGCAAGGAGCGTTTAACATCGCTTATTTGTTTATCTGCATTGTCGTTCGATATTTTGCTAAACACCGTTTTGGCATCGTTTACTTTACCTTGCGCCACTAAATAACGAGGCGACTCCGGAATAAACAACACACCGACTAAAAATAGTACAGCAGGCACAAGCTCAGCCCAAAACATCCAGCGCCAAGCGGCTATATCAAGCATTAAAATATTTTGCGCGCTGCCAGCTGCATCAGCTATTAAATAGTTACTTAAAAACGCAGCAAATAAACCCAGTACAATAGCGAGTTGTTGTAATGTCGCTAAACGACCACGTAGTGCTGGTGGTGCAACTTCAGCAATGTAAGCTGGCGCTAATACCGATGCTGCGCCAATCCCTAAACCACCAAATAAACGATAAAAAATAAACTCCGCAGAGCTTTCGCTAATGCCCGACCCAAACGCACTAATGGCAAAAATAATCGCAGTGATGATCATAATTGCACGGCGGCCAAACTTATCAGCCAGCGGCCCCGCAGCAAGTGCACCTAAGGCACAACCAAGTAACACAGACGCTACGTTAAAGCCCGTAGCCACACTGCTAGAATTAAATGCATTACCGAGTGCCGACACCGTGCCGTTAATAACGCCCGAGTCAAAACCAAATAAAAAGCCACCAATAGCAGCCACTGCAGAGATAAATATTACGTACAAAAGAGAAGTGTTTTCAGCTGTGTTGGCTGAGTGAGTAGGCGGTGTGTGCGTTGTCATTATATGCCCTGAAAGTTAAATTAAATTTAAGGGAGCATAATATCGTAAAGCGTAATGGCTGAATACATTTGTGCAGGTATAAAGGCTTTAGTTTAAAAGTTTTAAAACTAGGTAACCGATTTTCAAATAACACAGACTGAATATTCAATAAATAATATGCTCTGTATGGTCAGAGCCTGTTTACCAATATTACTGTTCTTTATTATTTTGGTGTATTTTTGTAATTACGTAAACTGACATGAGGTTAAGTAATTGTTTACAGATGGTTATTTGATGGTTAAAGTGAATTGATTATAATATAGGTACATTTGTCGGCTTATAAAGCGACAGATATCGTAGACAGAGTTTCTATAACTCAAGGAGGAATTTTGGAATTATTGGAACCTTCAGCTTTTTGGCTGTCAATCATTTTTATTTTAGCTGGTGCTGGTGCCGTTTTTGCGATTTATAAATTCGGTAAAAAACTTTCTGAAGAAGAACTGATATACCTTTTTAGGGAGTGTTTTTTTAACAGCAAAAGATATCCTAAAGCTCCCGAAGAGCGTAAAAAAGCAATTCAAGAGCTATCAGATTGCTACAAAAATTTTTTGAGAGAACGTAATGATTTCTGGGAAAAGTACGGCCAGATAATCCTATCAATAGTCATAATAATTGTGCTGGCAGTTTTACTTCTTACAAAAACTATTAGCCCTGAAGCTGGTTTACCAATATTAAGTGCCGTCGGTGGTTTTTCTATAGCAAAATCTGTATCTACATCTTCATCTAATACAAATAGACCTATAGATCCTGAAAAACCGAATAATCCTGATAAAGATTTATAGTAAAGTTATAACAAGGGTTTTAAGTTGAGAAGTTACAGCGGCCATCGCTTCACGATTATAACCAGCCATTTTTTCAACTTAAAACGAATTTATGGGGCTAAGTAGAAAGGAATATGTTTTGATTCTTAATTTCCCAACAAAAGACGATTTTTTTTATGCAGCTACGGATTATCTAAACTCCTCTTGGGATTCAGTTATCGAACTTATTAGCGAGTTTGAAGAAATAGTTGGTCTAATTGATGATTCAGAGCATCCAGCTGAGAGTGAAAGGTATTGGGGGTCAGCCAAACAAACATTAATTAGTGCTACAGCTTTAGTACAACAAGCTGTGGAATTCTATATTAAAGGCAAAATTGTTGATGTTTCCCCTTATTTATTAATTTCTGGTAGTCCTCAATCTTGGCCGAAAGGTTGTAATAAAAAAGATGTTGAGTTTTCTCTGTTTAGAACCCTTGATGCACAAGATTTACTGAAAGTGCATGATACCGTTTGTAAAACTCGATTTACTGATCAATTTGTTCAATGGTATGAAAAACTTCGAGTTATAAGAAATAAAGTCATGCATACGGTAGACAAATCTTTAGTAGTCAAGCCATTAGAAGTTTTAGAGTTTATATTATTTGCCTATCATTACTTTTCTGACTCGAATAATTGGTTTGAATCTAGAAAACAGTATCTTGAAAAAACTCCTGTAAATTCAGTACAAATGTTTAAGGTAGAAGATAATGCGAATTCATATATTTTAAACGGAATACTAAATGAATTTAAAACAGTCAGTGAAGTATTATCACCAGCAAAAGTTAAGCTTTACTTTAACTATAATAAAAAGAAAAGATCATTTCATTGCCCAAGTTGCTATCAAATCGTTTTGCAAATGGATTTCTGGGATCATGAGTTTATTCACAGTTGTGCAGAGACATATCAATTGACAGGAACTGATAGTTCTTATGAGTGCTGTATTTGTAATTACAGTGGAACATTTTTAAGTAAAATATGTGAAGACGAGTGTTGTGAGGAGAAGTTGATTGATAGTGAATCAGGTGTGTGCCTATCATGCTTTTGTGAAAACGCGGTTTAACAATTAGTCAGCTTGTTAAGGCTAACTCATTACTAGCATAAAAATATTTTTACCACTATTTATAGTGCTAAATTCTCCCCCCAGTTTCTGTCTTACAGCTCAAAGCTCTCAAAGCACTCTTTTTACAGCTCTATAGTGAGCGCTTTAGGGCGAATGCTTTGTACTCGGTTGTATACTTCTTCTTTTGTGTAACCTGCCGAATTTAAAATAAACGCAGCGACCAACCCTTTGTGGCCAGTGCCGCCTTTGCAATGTATGGCAATGGTTTGTTTTTGTTATATGGTTTGTAGTATGTCGGTTTTTAAATTCAGTGCTTATCGACTCTACATTATTTTTATATGGCAATTATAAGCATTATTGATTACAAGTTTAAGATTGAATAATTAGCATAAATGCTAGATACTGTTTTTATATACAGTTGTGGCGATATTATGAAAAAAGAATTACCAGCAAAATACTATTTAGCGCATTTTAGAGAGCTTATTGAGTTTGTAACAAGTAAATGTATGCATTTACTTGAGCCTAAACACAGCGAATTTATTAGTAAAATTAATCAGCTAGATGAGCAAAGCCAATGCATGTTGGCGCGCGTGTACTCGCGAAAGCCTTATTTGGTGCAGGCGCAGTCGCTTAATTACGAAGAAATAACCTCGCCGCATCAGGCTATTTATACGCTAAAAAAAGCCGGTATTTTATTTGAGCCAAACGAGCAGCATTACTCGCAGCTTTTGGCTCACTTAACCAAACCTGCTTTGCTGGAGTTGCTAAGTAATTACCCAGAGCAAATAAGCTTTAAAAAGAGCGCCGCTAAAGGCGCGCTGGTGGATATTGCCCGTGAGTTTTTTAAAGTATGCCCACATGAGCTTGCGCCACTTTATAGCCAGTATGTAATTAATAACCGCAGTGATTACTACGAGTATTTTGAGTTTTTATTTGCAGGCAAATTAAGCAGTGGTGATGTGAATCATCAAAATCGTTTTGTAATGCGAGATTTAGGTTTAACCGCTACGCGCGAAGGCCACAGCGAGAGTTTGTCGCGCTTTGAAACACTTGATGAAGCGCAATCAAACTATTTATTAAACCGTTACCGGTTAGCATTTAAAAATATAACCGATGAGAGTGATTACGTTGCTTTAGCGCCGCAGGTTTTAGTGCAAGCCGCGCACGGTGCCATTGCTGTTGCGTTAAAAAACAAATTATTAGTAAGGCTTTATCGGCAGTTAAAAGGTGTTAATAGTGAACTTGCTTTTAGCTTACTTGAAGGGTGCGCGGATGATAGCGAAGCACAAGAAATTCAAATAAGAGAGCAATACAGGCTTGGTAATAAAGAGTGGGTAAAAGCACGATTAGAAGCCATTATTGAAAATCCGCTTACGGATGATTTACTGTATTTTGCTGACGACTTTTTAATGCGTAAGTTTAATAAAAAAACACGTTCGCGTTTAAGTGCCATGCTTGCCGATACCCAGTGCGTGCTAGAAATAGATGAACTTTACCGAGGTGAAGTAGAGCAGGGCGTAAACGATTATTATACTCGCCAAGGTATGACTGTATTTAATACCGAAAACACGCTTTGGCAAAGTTTGTTTGGTTTAGTATTTTGGCACGAGTTATTTGTAGAGTCGCCTTATCCGCCATGTAATGAGTTTGATATATATCCGCAAGTATTAAGGCTTGGTAATTTTTATGAAGCGCAGCAAACACAAATAAATGAGCGCTTAGCGCAGTGCCAAACGTCGCAAGCATTACTTAATTTAGTGTGTAAAAATGCAGCGCAATACTTTGAGCAACCTAATGGTTTATTTAGATGGCATAAAGAGCTACTACAACCATTAGAAGCACTTATTTTAAATAGCCCGCATGAGGCATTAATTACTCACTTAACCAATATGAGTAAACATTATTTACAGCTAAAAGACGGCTACCCCGACTTAATGGTAATAAATAATGGCAAAGTACATTTTGAAGAAGTAAAAGCACCGGGCGACAAACTTAGGCGCAACCAACTAACCACCATTGATAACTTAAAAAGCGTGGGCTTTGAGGTGCATATTGCCGCCATTAAATGGTTTGTAGATCCAAACCGTATTTACAGTGTGGTCGATATAGAAACTACGGGTGGGTTAAAAGGCGGTAATCGTATTACCGAAATTGGCCTTGTAAAAGTGCAACACGGCAAAGTGATAGACACCTGGACGACACTTGTAAATCCACAGCGGCACATACCCGGATTTATAACGTCATTAACCGGTATTAGCGACAGCATGGTGCGCAATGCCCCTGTATTTGCCGAAATAGCACAGCCATTGTTAGATAAACTTGCAGGCAGTATTTTTGTAGCCCATAACGTTAATTTTGACTACGGCTTTATTAAAAAAGAATGCGAGATGGCAGGGCACTTTTTTAAAATGACAAAAATGTGCACAGTGGTTGAGTCGCGCAAAGCGTTTAAAGGCTTAAAGTCGTATTCGCTGGGCAATCTTTCATCGCACTTTAATTTAAATTTAACCAGCCATCACCGAGCACTTGCCGATGCAACCGCCACTGCAGAGCTGTTATTACTTATTCAGCAATCCCAAAGTAGTGAATAGATCCTCAGATTAACTAAAAGCTACTAACTAGTTATGCTATGAATAGTCAGCACTTAATTGAAAATTAATTATGTGCTGATGTTTAAAGTAGATCTTTAATACAATTTAGACTTCGAAGTCTAAATGGTGCGCTTTGTTTGTATTTCCCCTCCTTTCTTTGTTTAAATACACTATATTAAACTGATCAAACCAGTAACTTTAAATCAGCTGTAAAAATTAAATTTGTTTATTATTAGTTGCTTGAATGTGTTTCATGATTTTGTTTTTATAACGCGTGTTAGTTACATGTAAAATTTGCATTAATCGCTGTTGCATTCGAATGCAAAAAGCGGTAGTTTTTATGAGTCGAAAAAATAGCCATTTAAATGTCGCATTTTTAATAATTATAAATAATAAAAATGTGATGGTGGGGCATAGCGCCCACAGATGCTTAATAAAATTCATTTCAACAGGTGGAGAATTTATCTCATGACGACGAATATTTTACGTAAAACACTTATTTTTGCTGCTGTAAATACGGCGTTATTAGGCTCAGCATCTGTATTTTCACAAGAAGCAAAGTTAAACCCTAACAAAGAGTTGGAGGTTATTTCTGTTACCTCTACTAAGCGGGTTAAAAGTATTCAGTCGGTGCCTTTGGCAGTTACTGCGGTATCGGCTAAAGATTTACTAGAAAATGGCATAACCGATATTTTAAGCCTTGATAGCCTAGCGCCAGGTTTAAAGTCGGGTGTGTCGGGCAGTGATGCTCGCCCCGCCATGCGCGGTGCTAGAACAGAGCAAGTAGAAGCTAACGATGTTGCGATTGCGTTTTATTCTAATGGCGTTTATCGCCCTCGTCATGGGCAAGCACTTGCTGGTTTTGTAGATTTAGAGCGTGTAGAAGTACTTCGCGGGCCTCAAGGTACGTTGTTTGGTCGTAACTCATTTGGTGGAGCTATTGATGTAATAGCTAAAAAGCCAGAGCTTGATATTACCGAAGGCGGTATGGCTACAACATTTGGTAATTATGGTCATTTACGTGGTGAAGGCTTTTTTAATGCCGCCTTAACCGATGATACCGCAGTACGCTTTACCGGGGTGCGAGAAATACGCGACCCATACGTAGAGAATTCGTTTAATGAATCAGCAGGCTTAAAAGATGCAGATATGTATTTTTTGCGTGGCCAAATATTTACTGAGTTTAACGATGATGTAAATTTAAATGTAAAAGTAGAAACATGGCAGGACGAGTCAAATGGCGGCGGTGCATTTGGCTATCATATTTTAGGTGTGCCTATAAACCCAGCGACAGGTAAAACAAGCTTGTCGGCTCCATTAACTGAGCGAATTGGTCGCGATGATGTGTGTGCCAGTAATTGTGGTCGCTTTGGTGCAGGTTTAGATAATGCAGCAACACCAGGGCTTGATACTGCACAAGGTGTGTCGTCAGACCCATTTACTCAGCAGTTTGATTACCAACCATCACGCGATGTAAGCGATGTAAGTATTAGCGCCGAGTTAAACTGGTCGCTAGAGTCGGTTGATTTAAAAATAATTGCAGCCTCAATGGATTACGAAGAAACGCGCTTTACCGATGGTGATTTTTCGACTTATGCAGCCACTGTAGATGGTAACGCAATTGAATCTAAAACTAACTCGTTAGAAGTACAAGTAAGCTCTACATACGAAAGTAATTTTGAGTGGGTGGCTGGTATTTACTTATTTTCAGAGGATCTAGACAACGCTTTTTTAAATGCGAGCTACGGAGCCGTGGTTGATAATGTACCCGATACAACGCAGCCTCAAGCGCTTCAATATGCACCTTGGTTAAACCAAATTCAGTTAGAAACGCGATCAGCGGCGGCTTACTTTCAAGGTAATTACGCATTTAGTGATGATACACGCGGTATAGCCGGCATAAGGTATACAAATGATAAGCGTGAGTGGGATATTTACGGTCAAAATACTAATGATTTAAGCACGCTAGATTTTTCAGAATTAGAAGTTAAAGACGCAGATGGCGATTGGAGTAAAGTAACGTGGAAGTTAGGCGTAGAGCATGACTTAACAAATTCTCAATTGCTTTATGCTACGGTTTCTACAGGCTTTTTAGCGGGTAATGCACAGGGCGCTTTTAATGGCGAAAATAGCTACGACGAGCAAACAGTAACGGCTTACGAGGTTGGCTTTAAAAGCATGCTGCTTGATAATTCATTAAGATTTAACGCTTCTTTATATTACAACCAATACGAGGACTTACTTTCTACGCGTTTTCAAAACGTAGGCGGTACGGCGGTATCGTTTTTTGGTAATGCGGGCGAAATTGATGCTGCTGGTCTTGAGCTTGAAATTGATTGGCAAGTGAGTGATGCATTGCGCCTAGGTGCACGTGCCGCGTTTACAGATTCTACTTATGGTGACTTTGTTACGCCAAATGTGTTTGAAGAAGGCGGAGAGACCATTAATGGCGTAGATAACTTACTGCAACTTGACGGTAACGAAGTGCAGTTAAGCCCAAAATATAACATTACTCTATTGGCGAGTTACGAGTTTGATTTAGGTGATAAAGGCCGCATTGTGCCTGCTACCAGTATTCAGTTATCGGATTCGTATACGACCAACGATCTCCCTTTTTCGTTTGGTACGCAAGATAGCTATCAAAAATACGATGCCAGCATTGCATGGTATTCGGCCGATAATGAGTGGGCCATACGCGCATATGTTCAAAATGCAGGTGATGAGCTTATTTTGCTTAGAACGGTTCGCTTTGGCGGTAACGTAGCGGCTGCTGACTATGCTAATCCTCGCACTTATGGTGTAAGAATAGGTTACAACTTTTAAGCCTGTTATCGTTTTTAACTGCTTTATACTCAGCTAGGGCGTATTGAACTTTGGTGGGTGAATTTGCAGCAGTATGTTTGGTTTTTAGGCAAGGCGGAGCCTATGTAGTGTGGTTATTCCCCATGAATAGGCGATAACGCAGCATAAAGACCAAACATGCGCTGCCCTTTGGATTCTTTCTAGGGACGATTAACTCTTTGTTGTTCGGTTTTTACTTAGCCCACTAGGTTACAAACCTCGCGCCGCGATTTAATCGCCCCTAGATTGAACAAATTTCAATCCACAAAGATCAACACGCCCTGAATTTAAGTTATTAATAAAATTGGATATTATTTAAAAGGCCAGCAATATTGTATTGCTGGCCTTTTTGTTTTTTAGATTTCGAAATCATACATATTTAAATTTTAAGTTATTGTTATTTGTGGTTTTTAATGATTAAGGTTAATTATTAGGCAGAAAGTTGTTGATCTTTTTGACTTCGAAGTCTATTTTGTATCAATGCATTTTCAATTGATACAATTTGTTTACTGTAATAATTGAAAATGTAGAGTTGGGGAGAAGTAGACACGTTTTAAACTCGGGAGAATAATTATAATGAAAGCTAAATTTACACGGACTCTCGTTCATTTTGCTGTAACAACTGCTATTGCAGCAACCACAATGAATGCTCACAGCGCCGAAGAAGCAACATCAACACAAACTCAGCAGCAAATTAAAGAACCAGCCATTGAGCGCATAGCCGTTACTGCAAACCGTCGCTCACAAGATCTACAGGAAGTATCATCATCAATCACTGCACTCGGGGAGGCTGATATTGCCCGTGCCGGTATTATTGATGTTACGGGTCTTGAGCAGGTTGTACCGGGTTTACGTATGGGGTCATCTGGTGGTGAGGTTCGTCCTGCCATGCGCGGCGCACGTACTAATGAAGTGGGTGTAGCAGGTACCGGTATTGCCGAGCAAATTGTAGGCATATTCCAAGATGGCATTTACGTACCTACTACCTCATCTGGTTTAGGAGCATTGGTGGATGTGCAGCGCATAGAAGTGCTGCGTGGCCCACAAGGTACTCTATACGGGCGTAACACCTTTGCTGGCAGTATTAATATAATTACTAATCAACCTGTTTTTGACGATTTACTGGGGAGTATAAAAGTTGAAACAGGGAGTTATAACCGCAGTGCTTACGAGGGTATTATAAATATTCCTGTAAGCGATACAATCGCGACTCGTTTTGTAGTGGCTTCTGATCGCCATGATGGCTATATCAATAATTTAGTGATTCCAGGACCTTCGGATGATTTACGCGAAAAAAATCAGTTTTATATGCGTAATGTCACTAAGTGGCAACCAAACGATAAGTTTAACGCAACGGTACGTTTTGACTACTCGCGTAAAAACTCAAACTCAGAAGCTATTTGGGGTTATCAGCAAATTGCGGGTTACCAAATAAGCGAAACGTCACCAGGCTCCGGTATATTTGATCCTAACCCTACAATTACAGCTGGGCATATTTATCAGCCAAGTGATGCGCAGCACGAAGATCTTGGCCCATATGATGTTTATCGCAATAGTTTTTCGCTTGATAAACAAGAAAGCTTTTCGACAACAGTAGCACTTGAGTGGTATACCGATTTTGCTGATATTAAGTGGACGACTAACTATTCAACCCTTAACGGCAAGCAATACTACGACAACGACTATAGCGATGGCGGCATTGATTTTGTAGGTGGTTTTGGCCGTGAGGATGACCAAAAAACTCTATCGTCTGAGTTACAGTTTGCGTCAAATAATGATGATTCTGATTTTTCGTGGATTGGTGGACTTTACTACTTTGACCAAGAAGCAGATTGGAGCTGGTTATCGCATGCAGATACAACAGGCGACGGTGTTTCAGACTCTGTTGTTGTGCCTTCGTGGGGGAATCCAGATTACGACCCACATACGGCTAAATCTATCGCAGCGTATGGGCAGTTACGTTATCAAATTAGTGAAGACTTACGTGTTGTAGGTGGCTTGCGTGTTAACCAAGACGATAAAACGTTTACTGGTGATACCATTCCCGATTGGGATGATTCTGCAATGTTATATAAAGCGGCTGCAGAGTACGACATAAACAAAGACATAATGGTGTATGCAAGCGTAGCCACGGGTTACAGAACGGGTGGTGCAAACGATTCGCGCGTAGTAGCACGTGGTGCAGACCCACTTTATGATAACGAAGATGTTATTTCGTACGAAATGGGTATGAAGAGCTACTTGCTAGATGGTGCAATGCGTTTAAATGTGTCGGTATTTATGAATAAGTACGAAGACGTAAAAGCACAGTTGTTTGCAACGTCATGTAACGATACAACAACGGGTGATACCGTTTTAGAATGTGTGTCCGCAGGTACAGCCACAACATTTGAGTATTACGAAAATGGCGGTGACGTAGAAACAAAAGGCCTTGAAGCCGACCTTCAATGGGTACCAATTGAGAATTTAACGCTTACCGGTACGTTATCGTTATTGGATAGCGAATTTGCTGATGGTTACGCTGTGGGTAACGAGCAACTTCGTCCGTTGTTAGCGCTTGGTAATCAAGGCGGCCGCCAAGATATAAACGATAATTCAAGCCAATTTAGTTTTGAAGGCTGGCGACCTGCAATGGCGCCAGAGTACAGCATGGGGCTTTCGGCGCGTTATGAATTTAGTTTAGGGGGCGACTCGTACTTAGTACCGTACATTCAAATGAATTACTTAGACGATTACTACGCGTTTGATACGAATATTCCAGAGTTAAGAGTAGATGCGCATTTAATGGCTGATGCACGCCTAACTTGGTTTATAAACGACAGCGTACAAATTGAGGCTTATGTTAAAAATATTGGCGACAAAGCTATATTAACGCGTGGCGTGGTGCATTCACAAATTGTTGATGGTTTGCCAGCTAACTCAGTACAAGCAAACTGGAGCAACCCGCGTACGTGGGGCGCGAGCTTAAAATATCAGTTTTAAGGTTTCCTAAAATGGTCAAATGACCATAACTTTCAGCCAGCTAATACATTTATTAGCTGGCTTTTTTATTTAAAAAAAGCTATCGAATTAGTTCGCACTGAGCATTAGTATCATATTTAGCGAGTCTTTTTTTACATTCATCTAGGGCTCTTATATTTGCTTTAGATTGTGAGCTGTAACCCTCTGAAAAACCATAAAACTCGCCGCCATTATAGGTTTTCCCTAGTGCGAATGCTTTTCTGCCAGCTCTTAATTCGAATGTGGTTAATGCATTTACCGTCGCTACATTATAACTACTTGAGTCACACAAAAGCGCGTTGGGTTCTACCTCACATAATATAGGCGTAGCTTGGCAGCCAGTTAAAAGTAAGACGATACCGATACTGAGATACTTCATTTATTGTCCTTAATTATTATAATTTAAGGCTTAATGTACCTAAAAAGTTAAAATTATAAACAAAAAAAAGCGCTCAGTGAGCGCTTGAAGGGAAGTAATAAGTGTTTACAGTGCGAATTGCTGATTTAACGCGAGGGTGTCAAATTGCATAACTTCGCTTGATATTAGAGTGTTAGTAAATGTAATAACGGTGAGTATTTGTTGGCGAACGCGTACGTTTTTGGCATTAAAAGTACCATCGAGTGTCCAGCAAATTGTTGCTTGATTTGAGACGCTGTCAAACTGTACGGTTTCTAGCTGAGCGTAGCGTCTGCTTAGGCTTTGTGAAAGCGCTAAATGGCAATTTAACAGTGCATCTTTTGATTGTGTTTCGTTACTGCCAGCAAGAATAACGTTTGCACTTTTAGTATAAACACTTTCAAAATTAGCTAAGTTATTAAGCTGCCAAATTTGCCACCAATTATTTAATGTTTCGGCAATTTGCGTTGGTAATTCACAAATGTCGCTGGGCGTTGCATGAAAGGTAGTAGGGTGCAGCTGGTTATCTAAATCGCTAACCATAATAGGATCGCTTTTAGGTAACTTAGGGATCACCAGCGTATTATTGCTTGCCTCACCTGTAAATTCGCTGTTGGCCAATAATAGCGTATCAACAACACATTTTACTGATTTTATGAAGGTGTTATTGTGCTTTATAACAAATGAAAGTCTTACTGGTTTTAGCAATTTTTTTGGTTGCAATACCAGCTGTAAAGTCTCAAGTTCCTGGCCTTTACTGTGCGTTTTAGATATTAATTCTGATACACCATATTGCGCTAAAAAATCAAGCCATAGCGGCTGTGCTTGCAATGAACCCATGGCGGTAAAGTGATGTTGTTGCCAACGGCTACTGCGCAGCAATTTACCTGAAATAGTTTTAATATCTGCTTTGGTGTATAAATCGATAATTGCGTTGATCATGCATTTACCTCCAATTCTGTTTGGCTATTTAATGCGTGTGCTCTAAATAGGTTTGCGAGTAGCGCAACTTCGTCAAAAACGGTGACTTCTTCAATGATTTTTTGATTTTTGATGCGTAAGTGCGAGGCGCCTAACACAAAATAAGGAAGATTTTTTAGCTCACTTAGTTCATCGCTTTGTGGGTTAAAATGCCCCGCAAGTGACCAGCGAATTGCTACATCTGTAGTGCTCTCATCAAAGGGGGTAATTGCTAAGTGATCGACGGTTAGCTTGGCATCAGGGCAGTTGGCAAAAAATTGTATAAATACGCCATTTATTTGTGCAAGGCCGGTTGCCATTCTGCCGCTTGGCCATTGTTGTGTGGCCGTTAAGCTATAAAACTCGTGTATTTTAGCAAATTGCTTTTGGTTAAATAATGTATCTAGCCAGTTATGCGCAAATGCGGCCAGTTCACCGTCTAAAATTGGAGTGCTTGGTGTGCGGTGATCAATTGCTTGTACTCGAGTAAACTCTTCATCAAGCCATAGGGTATGCTTTTCTTTACTTGGTACTTTGGCCATGTGCTTGGCTACATTAATAATACTTAGGCCAAGTTGTTTAACTAAAAAGCCGTTGTCGCGTACTAGCCATTCTTTTACTATTTTATTTTCAAAACAAACGCAGTCGGCAATGGTGGTTACTCGGCCTGTTTTATTTGTAGCAGGGCCAAATTCTGAGTTACCGGTATTACTCATTACACTGCTAATTAAGTGTGATGAGTAGTAATGCTCGTTGCCGTCTTCTGAAAAAATAACATTTTCGCCAATTAGGCTTCTATCAGGGAATGCGGCAATGGTTTTAAGTGTGCCTTGAATAACATCTTCAATATTTTCGCCATAAGCGCCAAGTGTAAAAACAGGGCATACATCAGCGTAATAGCGATAACATAAACCAATGTTTTTTTGCTCCCAAATGCGGTGCGTAATACGTAAAATGTAATCAACAATATCAACAAACTCTTCGTCAAACCCTATAAGCGCTTGCTGCTTTTTACTTTGCGGGTTTAATACGCTCGATAAAGGCAGCCAGTAAGGTTGGGTAATTGTGTTTTGTGTGCTCATAAATACCTCTTAGTTTGCTGCAGTGATTTTATTTTGCATTTGCTCAAAAATATCAATACCCATTCCCTCTAATAAATGAGGAATATCGATAGCGACCCAGTTTTCTTTTAAAATTCCGTTTTCGCAGCGCCAAAAGTCCATAACACGCGGAAACAGTTTATTACCCGATGCAGGTAAACCTAGCCAGTCATCCCCTCTATGAGTACCGTACATATGCGGCCAGCCACCGGTGGCTACAAAATTGTCGTGGCTTACTAAGCAGAGTGTTTTATTGATCCCACGATCAGGGAACCCTTTTAAAAATGGAGCTTGGTGGTGTTCTCTAAAGCCACTAATGCCTCGGGTTGTTCCTATACCGGCTGGGCCATACCAAATAAAATCTGGGTGCCAGTATTTTTCTAAATTAATGCTGTATAGGTCTTTACCATCGTAGCGGCCAAGCTCAGTAAGCATATCAATTACGAGCTGTTCGTTGGCTTTACTTAGTTCGTCGTTTTTAGCTGTAGCAGGCACACCATCAAGTGTAGTGGGGGGCATTATTAAACCCGGGTAACCTAAGCTTGGACGCAGTGGATTTACACCCACTTGGTTCATTACATCGATTAAATCTAAAAAGGTATAAACGTTAACTACTTTATTGTTTTCTATTTGAGCCATTTCGCTATAACGAATAAAAATACTTTTACCGCTGGCTGGAATACCTAATAACGGTTTTGTGAATGTGCCAGTAAAGTAACCTGTTGCGCATATCCATTGCTCGTCTTTGTAGTCGCCCTCAATAGAAATAAAGGGTTTACGCTCTATATCGGGTAATGAGTTTTTAAGCACTTTAAAGTAATTATTAATTACATTTTGTTTAGATGTAATTGGTTCAAAAGGGTGGCTTACCTGCCATTGAACGGTATCCGCAAGCAATGCTTGGTTTGGTAATTCTGCAGCGCTGAAGTTTTCAAAAAGTTGTTCTAAAATATTCATTTATTTCACCTTATACAAAATGTTCAAATAACATGAGAGACGCGAAGCTCACTACAAAAAAGCCGAGTAACCAGTAGTTTATTGAGTCAAATTTACCTGGAACTAAATACCAACCATTTTCTTTTTCAGGGCGGTTTTGTTCTTTAAACACTTTTAGCTGACCTTTAATGGTGTACTCGTTGTATTCCTCTTGAAAACCATCAAAAGCGATACTCAAAACAATACTAAATACAACACACGTTAGGGCACCAATTGCACAGTACCAAGGCCACGCTATATCGGTGTAAAGGGCACATATTGCAACAGTTACAAATGATACTAATGTGCCAATTAAGAGGCCTTTTTCGGTTGTGTGCTTAGAGAAAAACCCTAGTGCAAACATACCTAATTGAGCACCTACAAAGTATGAACCTACCTTGGTGAGTATTTCTAAAATTGAGCCTTCGCTGTAAAGGTGATACATAATGGCGGGTACAATGATGATGATTGCCCAGCCAAGGGTAAATAAACGTGTTGCAGCTAAATAATGTGCGTCGTTTTTTTCAGGTGCAAAATACTTTTTGTAAAAGTCGATAGTACTAATTGTAGAGAGTGAGTTAAGCGCTGAGTCGAGGCTCGACATAGAAGCAGCCATAACGGCTGCCGCTATTATTCCCATTAATCCTGGTAGACCATAGTCGGATGCAAACTGTAAAATAATTAGGTTGTCGTTTTCAAATGTACGTCCGCCGTAATAGCTGTAAAACAACACGCCCATAAATATAAAGAACAGGTAAATAAAGAATGCAATAAAGCCCATTAATAGATATGACTTTTTAGCATCACCAATGTTTTTAGCTGCAAGCGTACGCTGCACCATCATTTGGTTAGTACCGTAAACAGTGATGTGATAAAGCGACATAGCTAGCACGCCAGACCAAACGGTGGTTACTTGCGTGAAGTCGAACGAGAAATTAAGAGGGTCTAACTTACCTTGTGCTTTTAACTCAGTAAGTGTTGAGCTAAACGAGCCATCCATCGAGGTAATAAGGGCATACATAATAATGCCGGCACCAATAAATAATATTGCTGATTGGATAACATCGGTCCATATTACGGCAGTTATACCTCCTAGCATGGTATATATTAGTGCGATAATAGTGACTAAAAATATGGCAGTAATAACGTTAATATCTACAATAAAGGCAAGTACTAAAGAGGTTGCATAGAGTACAGCGGCTGACCCCATTGTTTGTGAAATAAGCCAAATTGTGGAGATTAAAATCCGCGCTTTTTTACCAAAACGACGCTCTTGGTATTCGTATATTGAGGCGACACCTGCATTGTAAAAAAACGGAAAAAACAAACACACAACAGCCACAATAACGAGTGGGTAGTTTAAGTGTATGGCAATAACCGATAAACCCTCTTTGTATGACCACGCTGGCGCACCTAAAAATGTAAGCGCACTAACATAGGTTGCCACTACCGATATACCAATAGCCCACCAAGGTGTATTTTTTCGGCCAATATAAAAATCATTAGCACTGCTCACCTTTTTACTTATTACAAACCCAAGTATGAGGTTAGCAATAATGTACCCGATGAGAATACTCCAATTCAATAATCCAAAATCATTCATAATTAATCCTGTTAGATTAGGTATTACGGGCTAATTAGCCTATTTATACTTTTTATTTTGAATCATCATGAATCACTTTGACTTCGAAGTCAATTGTCATTAGTATTATTTTAAATCGATTTATAACTTAGTATTTACAGGCTTTTAATTACTCTTTAAATAGAATACATTTTAGCAATGCATATTTATTTGCGGTTTAAGAGTGTTAATTTGATTGCGCAAACAACAAGGGAACATCATGGCAGAAATAATTAATAATAAGCAGTTGGTTCGTCAGTTTCATGCTGCATTAGAAAAAACACAAGGTAATGATTTAAATGCTGTATTTAAAGAATACTTGGCAGATAATTACAGCTTTAAAGGTGTGCATCCGTTTAATGAATTAAATAATGCTAATGATGTAATTGAACATGTTTGGCAGCCTTTATTTCATTCTTTTAAAGCTCTTCAGCGCCGTGAAGATATTTTTATTGCAGGGCAAAGTGAAGCCGATGGTGGCGAGTGGGTAATGAGTATGGGCCACTTTATGGGCCTCTTTGATCGTGACTGGTTAGGTATTGCACCTTCTCATAAATTGGCGACAATTCGCTACGCTGAGTTTAACTGTGTTAAAGACGGTAAAATTATTCAAACTGGTTTTTTTGTCGATATTATTGGGGTGATGCTACAAGTAGGTTTAAACCCATTACCGCTCTCTACCGGGCAATACTTTACTTATCCTGGGCCACGTACCCACGATGGAGTTCGTTTAGGTGAAGGGAGCGATGAGCAAGGTACGCGAACAATGAACTTGGTTAATCAGATGATTGATAACCTAACCGCGCTTAATCAAAGCGGTATAAATACTTGCCCACCCGAAGTGCTTGCAAAAACATGGGACGAGAACATGGTTTGGTATGGCCCTGCGGGTATTGGTGCTACATATACAATTGAGCGTTATCAGCAACAGCATATGTATCCGTTTAGAGAAGGGTTAACGGGTAAAGTATTTAATGGTCATATTTGCCGGTTTGCAGAGGATGAATATGCATGCTTTTTTGGTTGGCCAAACTTAACAAATACCGCCATTGGTGGCTTTTTAGGTTTACCTGGAGCTAATACTCCTGCTGATATGCGCGTGGTTGATGTATATCATCGTGAAGGTGATAAGCTAGTTGAAAACTGGGTGATTATTGACTTACCATATTGGTTAAAACAACAAGGCTTAGATATTTTAAAACGCACACAAAGTATTGCTAATCCGGGGGCGTAGCCTGTTTAAGCTATAAAAAAGCTCTGTTTTACAGAGCTTTTCTTTTATAACGGTTATATAAGAGGCTATGGAGCAAAGTTTAAATAGCGCGCTTTAGTTAGTTCTTTCATACGAGCTAATACATCAACTCCAATTTGATTGTACACATCGAGTATATCTATCAGCACCCAGTTTTCGCGAATTAAGTTATTCTCGGCTCGCCAAAAGTCGAGACTACGCATGGTTATTTGCTGATTTGCGGGCGCAATACCTAACCAACCACCGTTACTAATAGTCATGCTCATACCAGGCCATGCAGTAAACCCTACGTAGTTTTCATCGGCAAATAAATAACCTTTACTTGCATCGCCTACACGATTGGGTAGGGCATTTAAAAACGGGATTTGATGCCAATTTCTAAAGCCTTTTATACCGCGTGCAGTGCCTATTGTGCTTGGTCCATACCAGCTACAATGCGGATGCCAAAAGTGCTCTAGCTTCATGGCTTCAATGCCACCTTCAGCATAAAATCCAAGATGCTCACACATATCGCCCACAAGCTTTAAACTTTGCGCAGCTTGTTCGCTATTATAAGGACGGGTGATTACCCCATCTTGTGTGGCAGGCCCTGGCACATGCCACTCTTTGCCTAAGCTCGGAGACAGTGGCCATACGTTTGCTTGCATCATTACTTCGGGAATATCCCAAATAGCTTGTACTTCAACCACTTTGCTATTTTTAATCCGGTAAAACTCATGAAAACGCATACTCACTTGATGTCCTGTGGGTGGAATGCCTAGCCATGGTTTTTCGAATGAGCCGGTATAGTATCCACAGCAGCCAACCCAATCAGAGTCGTTTATAGAGCTACCTGCCATTACAATGGTATCGCGGCGTTCAAGGCCAACAAATGCTTTGCTAAGGGGTAAATAGGCTTGCTCAATAAGTGCATTAGGATTTGCGAGTGTTTCAAACGGGTAGCAAAGTTGTATTAATGCGTCATCAGTAAATAAGTTTGTGACTTCTTTTTTGAGCAAATTTATATCAAAGTTATAAAGTGCGCTTCTGAAGTTTTTAATTAACTCTTTATTTTTGTTATGGATACTCATATTTTTGATTCACTTGTAGCTGATTCAAAGTCTGCACGTAATTGCTTAGCACCACTTAGTAAAAAGCTATGATCAGAGCCTAATAGATAAAAACTTACGCCTAACGATTGCCAATGACTGAGCTCACTTAAATTACCAACAAACATGCCACAGCATTTATTATATTTTGCCGCGGCGTTAGCTATTTTAGTAACGGCATCAATAACAATAGGAGCGCTTGGGTTGGTTTCACCGAGTGAAATAGTTAAGTCCATTCGGCCTATAAAAATACAGTCAATTTCGTCTATTTGGCATAATTCATCGATGTTCTCAAGCGCATCGGCATCCTCTATTTGAGCAATAATGCAGGTAGATGATTTGTTGGCTGCTAAGTTATCGGTTAATGCATGTGTGGTATAGCCTGCAAAGCGGCTTGAACCTGCGTAACCCCTACCGTTGTTGCCATAAAAGCAGTTTTTAATAATCGCTTTTGCTTGCTCTGGCGTTTTAATGTGAGGTAGTACTAAGCCGTCAGCACCGATATCTAAACTGCTAAGTATAGTGGCGTGATCGGTATTACTTACGCGAATAAGGGTCGGCATATTTTTAGTACGGGCTGCCATAATGCAACTATCTAAATCGCCGCGATCAAACGGAGCATGCTCTGCATCTAAACACAAAACATCGAGATTAGTGTGAGAAAGTACTTCGGTATTATGATAATGAGTACTTTTTATAAATGTGCCTAATAGCAATTGTTGAGCATTTAACTTTTGTTTTAAATTCATTTAATAGACTCCAACCAATCTAAGAGTAGTGCGTTTAGGGTATTACTTCTTTCAAGCGGGACGAAATGTCCACAATTGCCTAATAAAATAAGATCGCTATTAGGGCAGGCGTTATGCATTGTTTTTTGAATAGTGCTTGGACATAAAACGTCACGTTCACCACCAACAAATAGTAATTTTTTATTGGTTTGTTTAATAACGTTTAGGGTGTCTTCGCGTGTTGCAAGGGCATTTAATTGTGCACTAAAAGCGTTAAAACCAAGCTCATTTGCCATTTTTAATGCAAGTTCACTGTGCTTTATATTTGGCTGGTGGAAATAATGCGGTAAAAAATCGTGCTTAAGTACGCTTTCTACGCCTGTAACGTGTGCTTGCTCAATTTGCTTTTGCCTAATGGCCGGGCGTTCAAGTTTGTCGGCTAGGCTATTACTTGATATTAAACACAGCGACTGTATAAGCTCAGGGTTTGATTTTAAAAGTGCAAGGGCAACAATCCCACCCATTGAAAAACCAATAAAAGGAGCAGGCTTTAGGGCTATGGTTTTAGTAAGCTCAGCCATTTTTGCAATGCTTGTTTGTTCAGTAAATGGAATAACGTGAGGGGTATAACCCGCATTTTGAAGGGCAATTATTTGCGCTTCAAACATACGGTGGTTACACATAGTACCAGGTAAAATATAAACAGGATTTTTGGCCACAAAAATTCCTTAATTTAGCGTGTTTTAATAGAGTTCCCTGTAATTAATGAACCGGTAAAAACTCGTGCTTCAGCAGCGGCTTGAGGGTTTTCAATACGTTCCATGAGTATGTCTACAGCGGCTTTAGTTAGCTGTTTCATAGGTTGTTGTATTGTGGTTATTTGATAGTTGTACCAAGACGCAGCACTAATACCATCAAACCCTACCACCGACACATCGTCGGGTACGCTTAAGTTTAAGTTTTGTTTGATTTCATCAATTACGCCAATGGCCATTACATCGTTACTGCAAATAATAGCATCGGGTAGGGTGTTTGTTTTTAACCAATCTTCTAATGCACTTCGTGCTGATTTATAGCCATAATCACCATAAATAACAGGCGTATTTTGGATACCTAAAGTGTGTAAATAATTTTGAGCTATTTCACGGCGCTCGTTGGCTACATCGGAGTCATCTGGGCCGGCAATAATTAAATACGACTTATGGTTAGATTGGTGTAATAAATCAATTAGCTGTTTAATGCCTTTATCGTGATTACAGCAAACTGTGTTTGCATTCGATTCAGGCACATTACGGTTATAAAGCACAATAGGTGTGCTGTGTTTAGCAAATAAATCTAGGCTTTTACTATCAAAGTGAGCCGCTAGAGCAATTACGCCATCAACCTGAAAGGTCCAAATGTTTTCGAGTAATTCATCTAATTCGTCTGCGTCATCAAGAGTAAAGAGCAGCACTCGTTTATTGTTAAGTGCTAGCTCTTTGTTAAGCTCAGAGAGTACCTCAGGGTAGTTCAAGTTTGCTCGCGATGATAAAATAACCGCGACCATACCAGACTGTTTAGTGATCAACATACGGGCAATGGCATTAGGGCGATAGCCCATTTCATTGGCTGTTGCGACTACCTTTTCGCGGGTTTTTTTAGACACGCTAAATCCGGGTCTAAATACACGCGATACCGCCGATTGTGATACACCCGCTTCGCGGGCTACATCATATGAGGTGACTCGTTTTTGCTTTGACAATGATTTATTTCCTATATCGTCTTACTCGTATGTCTGCTTGTTCTTTGTGGCCAGCGAACCCTTCTGCAGCACATAAACGTGAACAATACTCACCAACAACAACCGAGGCTTCTTCTGTTACTCGTTGGAAAGTACATGTTTTTATGAATTTTCCTACCCATAGCCCACCAGTATAACGCGCTGCTTTACCTGTGGGTAGTGTATGGTTTGTACCAATACATTTATCGCCATAAGAAACGTTAGTTTGCGGACCTAAAAACAAAGCTCCAAAGTTTTGCATGTTTTCTTTGAAGTAGTCGGTATTGCGAGTCATAATTTGTACGTGTTCAAATGCAAGATCGTTAGCAACTTCGATCATCTCCTCATAGGTATCACATACAATAACTTCACCATGATCCTTCCATGCCACACCTGCAATATCAGCTGTAGGTAATATGGTAAGCTGCCTCTCTACTTCAGCCATTGTATCAATAGCTAATTGCTCAGAGTTAGTCAGTAAAATAGCGGGAGACGTAGGACCGTGCTCTGCTTGGCCTAGTAAATCGGTCGCACATAATTCGCCATCAACACTGTCATCAGCAATAACGAGTGTTTCGGTAGGGCCTGCAAATAAATCGATACCAACTCGGCCAAATAACTGTCGTTTAGCCTCGGCTACAAAGGCGTTACCCGGGCCTACAATCATATCTACTGGAGCAATAGTTTGCGTTCCAATAGCCATTGCAGCCACGGCTTGTACACCACCGAGGCAGTAAATTTCATCTGCGCCGGCCATATCCATTGCAACCACAATTTCTGGTGATGGCTTGCCATTAAAAGGTGGAGCCATGGCGATAACACGTTTAACACCGGCTACTTTAGCCGTTAATACACTCATGTGTGCAGAGGCTAGTAGTGGATATTTCCCACCTGGTACGTAACAACCTACGCTCTCCATTGCTATGTGTTTATGGCCAAGTGTAACGCCAGGTAGTGTTTCTACTTCAACGTCTTTCATTGAGTCACGTTGAATTTGAGCAAAATTGCGGACTTGGCTTTGCGCCCATTTAATATCTTCGATTAATTGATCATCAAGTTGTGCATAACACGCTTTAATTTCATCACTAGATAGCCTGAAAGACTTCGGAGTCCATTTGTCGAATTTTTCAGAATATTCACGAATTGCTGCATCACCTTCAGATTCAACACGCGCTAAAATATTTTCTACAATATCTCTTACTGATTGATTTTGTTTTTGTTTTGAGTCAACTGGCTGACCTTTTTTTAAATGCTTTATCATTGTTTATATCCTTAGTGACTAGTTGTTTTATACACTGTTGATGAGACGTACTGGTTAAATAATGTCTTGCATCTGTGGGTACTCTAATTAATAATGACTTCGAATGCAATATAGAATTTAGGTGAACAAATGGGATTTGATAAAACTCTTTTACTTGGTAAAACCATTTTGATAACGGGTGCGGGTAAAGGCATTGGTAAATCGTGCGTACAAAAGTGTGTAGATGCGGGTGCAAATATAATTGCTGTGGCGCGTACAAAACACGATTTGGAGCAACTCAAGGAATATGCTCCTTCGCAAATAGAAATCTGGCCGCTTGATATAAACAGTGATGCTTTTTATGAGCGTTTACGCGGGCTTACTAAGTTAGACGGTTTACTTAACAACGCAGGTATTAACCGTGTTGCGCCAATGCTTGAGCAAACAGATGACAATATTGATGATGTAATTTCGATGAATATTCGTAGTGTTTATCGAATAAGCCAAGCAGCATTACCAGCCTTAATTAACTCTGGTGCCGGTGCTGTGGTTAACATGTCATCTCAAATGGGTTTTGTAGGCTCACCTAATCGCACTTTGTATTGCATGAGTAAGCATGCGGTAGAGGGGCTCACCAAGGCGCTGGCAGTTGAGCTTGCAACGCAAAACGTACGTGTTAATAGCGTTGCTCCTACGTTTGTTGAAACGCCAATGACAAAGCCAATGCTTGAAAATCCCGACTTCAAAAAGTTTGTTTATGACATGATCCCAATGAAAAAAATTGCCCAAACGGATGATGTTGCAAATGCTTGTGTATTTTTGCTTAGTGAGTTGTCTGCAATGATCACAGGAACAAGTATAAAAATTGATGGCGGCTGGACCGCTCAGTAATTAATTTAGGAGAGAATAATGAGTTTATTTGCAGATCGCTTAGTACGATACGATGATTTAATTCCGTGTAAGAACGCCTTTATTGATACGCGTTCGCCTGGTAGTGATCAAAAAGAAAATTTTACTATTATAGGTCCAGGTGTTGCCGAAAACCCTAATCAGCATGTGCATATTTCTATACCACATGGCTTTAATATTGGTGGTGCTCGCCAACCTGCTGGGTGCTTAAACTCGCAGCATAGCCACTTAACCGAAGAGATATTTGTTGTACACAGTGGCACATGGGCATTTTATACCGGTGTAGACGGTAAAGACGCTAAGGTAATTTTAAACGAAGGCGATATTATTTCGATTCCTTTAGATATTTTTAGAGGATTTGAAAACGTAGGTAATGGTATTGGCTACTTATATGCAGTGCTTGGCAGTGACGATCCGGGTAGAGTACTTTGGGCTCCACAAGTATTTGATATGGCAAAAGAGTTTGGCCTTATTTTACTTGAAAATGGCAGTTTAGTAGATACAACGCTCAATGAAAAAGCCCCTGAAGGGGTTAACCCAATGGCTGTTACTAGCAGCGAACAAATAGCGCAGCACCGAATAATAACAGACGAAGAGCTTGCGCAAACAGTGGTCAGAGCAAGTGATTTTAATTGGAACAAGCACTCTTACCTAAGCCAATTCGAAGGTGTTTACGAAGCACCGCTAGTTGGTAATTTAAATGCCGATACGCCTATTCAAACACAACTAAATTGGCCACATGGATTTAATATATCAGCGTTAAAACTCCAACCAAATGCAAAAATAGCAAAACACATTCGTTTTGAAGAAGAGGTTATTTTTGTTCATCAAGGTAGCTTAACCATTGATTTAGGCGATGAAGTACTAACGCTTACTCAAGGAGATACATTTTCAGTTCCTATTGAGCATAGCCGAGCGTTTAGTAATGAAGCGAAAAATGATTGTATTGTGTATATCACTCGCAGGAATGATTCGCCAAAAGATCCGCAATTTATTTAAACTTTAATACCATATGTAATTTAAGGCACTTAGCTTGTTTTAGCTAAGTGCTTTTTTCGTGGTAAAAAGCCAGTAACCAGCATTGTGCCTACAATTACAAATAGTGCGCCTAGTAATGTATTAGGCCCTATTTGCTCGTCTAAAAGTAAATGCCCCCAAAATATGCCAAATAATGGAATTAAAAAGGTGACAGTGAGTGCTGAAGTTGGGCCTATATCGTCAATAAGTTTAAAAAATAATATATACGCAAGCGCGGTACATACAACGCCCAGTACTAATACACCTAGCATAACGTTGGTGGTTGGAACTTCACGTATTGGCATAAATAAAATAAGTGGCAATACCATAAAACTCGACGCCCACATTGAGCCATGAGCGTTATCGAATGGAGCCAATTTGGGCGCATTTTTAGTGTAATGCGATGCAATGGCATAGCAAAGTGAAGCGCTTAATGCCGCTACTATGGCTATGATTGATTGGCTATTTAGTACAAAGTGATTTTGCCCAACAAGTATTGCAACACCTATCAAGCCAAGTAATAAACCAAGCACCATACTTTTGGTAGGCTTTGTTTTTGTCCATAAAATACCAACTACTACGCCCCAAATAGGGGTTGTTGAATTTAAAATTGATAAAGTAGAAGCGCTTATAGTTTGTGCTGCATAGGCAAAAAATAAAAACGGCAGAGCCGAATTAAACGCGCCTATAATAAAAAAGTGTTTTTTGTGTTCAGTAAAGGCTAAGCGGCGCTTTAAGTATAAGGCAACAATAAATAAAGTAACTGCGGCAAAGCCAACTCTAAACTCAATTAATACTGCAGGCCCTAAACTGTTAGCGGCCATTCGCATAAATAAAAATGATGCGCCCCAAATAGCGGCCAGAAAAAATAATCGCAGTAAGCTTGCTAAGGTCATGATAGTATTTTAATTATGCATATTGGATTTTAGAATAGCAGGGTTTATAAATACTGTAAGCCATATTCGGAACCGGCATATAAAAATAATAAATTAAGGATAAGAATGAAAACGTTCTCAGTAGTTTCTATGGTATTTATCACTTTTTTGGGTGGATGTAATTCAAGCTCAATCAACCTTTACAGTGATACCACCATGAAAAAGAATGAATACAATGGTATTAAAGCGTATCGAAAAGGACAGTTTGAGGCCGCTTTCAATTATTTAAAAGAGCCTGCTGGGCTAGGCTATAAAAGCGCACAATACACGTTGGCGTTTATGTTTTTGAAAGGCCAATACTTGGAGCAATCTACTAAACTAGGGATGGGCTGGCTAGGTGTTGCAAGAGAAGCGGGGGTTGAAAATTGGTCTGCGCAATACGATGTATTTTACAGTGCAGCGACTACGCAGCAAAAACAACAAATAGACGAAACAGTTGCGTTGTATATAACGCAATTTGGCGTTAAAGCACAAAATATGACCTGTCGTCGTTCAACTTCGCCTAGACGTACATTTGGTGAAGTTAAAATTGATTGCACTAAGCACGAAGGTAGCGTTACCGAGCACGACATACAAATAATAGAATAGAGTTATGGCTTTTCTAGCTTTTTTTCAAAGTCGCTTTTAACTATTTCAAGTGCTTTGAGTACTTCTTCTGGGGTAACATCGTGCTGCTCTAGTATCATAATTAAATCTACTGCAAGTTTAATATGTGTAGGGGCTTGATCAAGTGGGCTTGTCATTTAATTCTTTCTTTTTTGATATTTGGCTAATGGCGACATTTATTGCTGTTTGCACACGTTGTTCCATATGTATGCGTTCTGATTGCGGTAAATAAAACGCCATATCTACATCGTAGCGAATATATCGTGGCGGGAGCTGATTTAGTACCGTACAACAAAAGTCAGCCATTACATCTTCATCATATTTTTCATCAAGTTTAAGTTTGATGATTTCTTCAACTACAATCTTTTCGTAATAGTTGTGTATGTCTTCGTGTAATCGCATATTCCCACCGCTTTAAAATAATCCGTTTAACTGAGTCTATACTAAGGCTTACTATAAATCGATAGCGGCTTTAAATAGTTGTTTATGAAAATTAATTAGTGAACTCAAATTACGCTGATAACCGCCACCTAAAGCGCACATTAGTGGGATTTGATGTTGCTTACAGAAGTTGAGAACAAACAAGTCGCGCTCATATACGCCATTGAGCGATATATTAAACAAGCCTAACTCGTCTTTAGTGTAAATATCAGCGCCTGCATTATACAAAATAATATCAGGGTTATGTATGCGCACGCAAAAATCGAGTGCTTGCTCTAATGTAGCAAGGTACTCATCGTCGGCTGTTTTAGCGGGCAATGCAAAATCGTAAGTGGACTCTTGTTTATTAAGAGGAAAATTTTGTTCACAATGAATTGAGCAGGTAATAATTTGGTTATGGTTTTGAGTGATTTGTGCTGTGCCATCGCCTTGGTGTACGTCGCAATCAAAAATTAAAACAGTGTCGGCTTGCTCTGTATTTATTAAATGTGCTGCTGCAATAGCTAAATCATTAAAAATACAAAAGCCACTGCCAAAATCGCTATAGGCATGATGATAACCACCGCTCAAGTTAAAGGTTAGATCGTGACTAAATGCCGCTTCAGCAGCTTGAATACTCGCGCCAATAGATAAAAGAGTACGCTCTACAAGTTGTTGCGAATAGGGAAATCCCATCTTTTTAATTGCTTTATCGCTTAGTGTTCCATTTAAAAAGTCATCTATATAACGTTGGCTATGACATAGCGCAAGTTGAGATACGGTTACTTTTTTAGGCTCTTGAAAGTGAATCGCCGAAACACCTAGATTTTCTATTTCGGTTTTAAGTAACTTATACTTTTGAATAGGGAATCGATGACGTTCTGCAAGGATAAGGTCTGAATACAATGGATGATAATAAAGCTGCATAGTAAAGTGCGCCTTAACGCAGTTGTTGTTTTTCTACTTGTTGTATTTTGTCCTCAGTGGCAGAAATTGCTTTTCTGCAGCGACCCAATCGAGCATGTGTGCTTAATATTTCAAGGTTAAGCTTTTGTGCTTTAGCAGGCGAGGCTTTATCCATTTGCATTTTTCGCTCTTCAATCATGAGCACTAAACGGCGTTCAAACTCATGGTTTTGTTTTAATTCGTCGTAAAGTTCGTGCGATGATTGCATTATTTTTTGTACAGCATGCTTATAAACAGTTTGCTTAGGGCGAGGTTTATAATGGCTTTTGTTTTCTTTAACCCAAATAGGCGTTGATTTAATAACATTAAACACGGCTTGTACTTGTGCGCCAATGCGTTCAAGTGCGTAGGTATAAGCATGACGATGCTCGCTTGGCGGTAATCGTGACACTTCGTCTTCTATTTCTATTACGTAATCGACTAGATTCATGCTTTTTGTACTAAAAACTGCGCGGTCAAACAAGCTAGGTTGCGCTTGCATGTAACGATTTTTAGAAAAAAGTTTAGCTTTATCAAATTGCTCAGCTTGTTGTTTTAGCGTTGCAACTTGTTGACGTAGTTTATCTAAAGCCATCGAATGCATATTAAAAGTAAGCCTCGTAAATTAGTTTTAATGCTAAAAGTATAACCATAGTATTAAATACAGGGCGAATAAATTTACTACCAAAACGTATTGCTGAATGTGCTCCAAACCATGCGCCTAGCATAATAAAAAAGCCCATTGTTATGCCAAGTAAAAAGTTTACATGTCCGAGTGCTACAAAGGTGATGAGCGATATAAAATTAGAAACAAAGTTCATTGAACGCGCTAAACCACAATTGAGTAGCAAGTTCATTTTATAAAGCATGCCATTAGAAGCAGTCCAAAAAGTACCTGTACCTGGGCCTGCTAAACCATCAAAAAAGCCTAATGCTAAACCCTGTAGCCATTGTTTTATTTTCATCGCTTTGTTGAGTTTAGGCAGTTCATCGCCTTCTGTGGTGCTTAAATTACCAAATAAGCTATAGGCGGCAACTAAAATAATAATAATTGGGAGTAGTTTGTTTAAAAAGTCGATACTTAAATGATCAACAATAATAGTCCCTATCAATGCACCTATTGCGGTGGCAATTATGGAGGCAGCCCAAAACTTTGGACTAAATAAGTTCTTTTTATAGTATGTATAGCTTGCTGTTAAGGAGCCAAAACTTGCTGCTAGTTTATTGGTGCCTAATGTTAAATGTGGAGGTAAGCCTGCAGTTAATAAAGCGGGCACAGTTAACATACCACCGCCACCGGCGATAGCGTCTATAAAACCTGCGGCAAGTGCAACAGTACATAAAACAGCCCAGGTTGTTGGATCGAGTGCGAGTTCAAACATTAATAATCTATTTGTCTTTTAAAAGGTGGTAGGGTGTCGAGCATGGCTTTACCGTATCGCTTAGTAACTAAGCGTCTATCGAGAATAGTAATACAGCCTTCATCACTCTCTTTTCGCAGCAGTCTACCACAGCTTTGTACCAATTTCTTTGCGGCGTCTGGTACGGTAATCGTTAAAAACGGGTTACCGCCTTTGCTTTGTACAAATTCTGCTTGCGCTTCTTCTATCGGCGAAGTAGGTACAGCAAACGGAATTTTAGTAATTATTAAGTTATCTAAATATTTACCAGGTAAATCAAGGCCTTCCGAAAGGCTTTGTGTTCCAAATAAAATACTGCCTTTGCCTTCGTCTACATTTTTGGTGTGTAATTTAAGCAACGCTTCTCGCGACATTTCACCTTGTACTAATAAGTTAAAACCTTTTGTTCTAAGAAACTTTGTTACGTGGTCCATTTGCCAATAAGAAGCGAATAGTACAAGGTTCGCTTTTTTATCATTTAGGTACTCTGGTAATGTTTTAGCTAGGTGATCACTAAAGTCTTTATCGGTTGGTTCTACTTTAGATACCGGAATACGTAAAGTGGCTTGTTTTGGGTAATCAAAAGGAGAAGGTACTTTAATAAATTTAACGCCTTCTTCTTTAGCAAGTCCTGTTTCGTAAGCAAAGTGATCGAACGAGCCCAGTGCACTTAATGTAGCAGAGCACAAAACAGCGCCCGCGCATTCTCGCCACAATTTATCTTTTAAGTAATAACCGACCTCGATAGGGCAGTCGCTTAATAAGTGGTCGTGATGGCTTTTGTATTCAAGGCGTTTTATCCACCGTGCATGAGGAGCACCTTCGCCTTTTTTTGCGTAACTAAACCATAGTTTGTTTAGTTGCTCTAACCGGTTTATGTATTGACCGCTTTCGCCTAGTATTGGGTCGGCAACGTAAGGTTTTATGTCGCCATCACTTACATCTTGGGTAAGGGTGTCGTGCATTTTGTTTAAACAGCGCAGCGCATCTTGCGTGGCTTCGCTTATGTCTTTTGCTTTACTGTGCAGTGACTCTGGAATTTCACCGTGTTCAAAGCGATAAGTATCGTCTTTTGAGTATTCAAAGTCGGCATTATCAAGAATATCGCGAACTACTTTTAAATCTTTATTCGCGTCATTAATGCTGTCGCAAAGTTTAAAGTTTTGCCCAATAGCTCTTTGCCCCACTAAAACCTTCGCCATTTTCCCGCTAAACTTGGTGAGCTTATCAAGCCATTCTATCGTGCCTTTGATTGTTGCTGCGGCCGATGAAAAATCGCGTGTTATATGTGCTAAATGATGCGCTTCATCAATAACGTAAATGGTGTTGTCGGGCTCTGGTAAAATTTTACCACCGCCTAGGTCTAAATCGGCAAGTAATAAAGAGTGATTAATTACCAGTACATCCATTTGCATTAATTGATTACGAGCAAGCTGAAACGGACACGTTTGATGGGCCTTCATTTGGCGTTGGCATGAATGTTTATCGCACGCTATTAAGTTCCACACTCTATCGGGTACAGTATCGGCCCAACTGTCTCTATCGCCTTGCCATTTTTTATTCACATAGGCGTTATATAGCTCATTCAAACACTTGGTTTCCATTGCGCTCAATGGTGAAGTAAGCGTTGGCATAAAGTCCATTTGTGTTTGGCTATCGCCGTTTACAGCATTATGTAATTTGTGGGCACAAATATAACGATGGCGACCTTTTACTAAATCAAATTTAAAGTCGAGGCCTGAATGCTTTTTAAAAAATGGGAGTTCTTTTGCTATTAATTGTTCTTGCAGTGCAACCGTTGCGGTAGAAATAACTAGCTTCTTTTTTTGCGCTAAGGCAAGCGGTAATGCGCCTAAACAATAGGCAAGAGACTTACCTGTACCGGTGCCTGCTTCAATTACGCAAATGCGCTGCTTTTTATGGTATTCGCCAGCAAGCGTTTTTGCTATTTCGGCTACAAGGTAATTTTGACTGCTACGAGGGCGATAATCGTTTAGGTTGCTAGCCACATGCTGGTGTACTTGCCTAATTGTTTTTTTTAGTGAGTCAGAAAGCATGGGATGATTTACCTAAAGTATGTATATAATTACAGTGCTATGGATTTTAGAGTTATAAGAGTGTAACTACAAGAAGTGATGAAATTAATTTAGCAAAATAAAGTGTCTGAGTGTTTATTTAGGTTGAGTTTATGGCTTTAAAGCATTTTGAATTAAGTAAAAACTTACATATATATGTATAAGGTTTAGTAATAGTGTACTTAACAGCCGGTTTTATTGTTTCTTCTCATGCTTATGATACTGCAAACGGCATATGCTACGAAGCGTGGTTTTGTAGTGATAAAGGACCTATAAAAACGGTGTCGGCTAACGAAAGTGCACTGTTTTTTATCAAAAGCAAAGATGCTGAAATAGCGAATGAAATATTAGTAGCTGAATCACTTAACTTTAGTATTAAAAGTCTTGAGCTAAAAAACTTTCAGCAAGAAGATATGTCGGCCTGTTACTTCAAATCACTTAAACACTTTTATTCTGCTACTAAAGCTTTAAAGCAACGTGGAGTTGTATTATTTGAAGAAGATATTCGACCAATAGAGCGCTATTTAATGGAACGCTTTATAAAAGGTGGAGCTTGGATAACGGGTAATGTATTTAAACAAGATGGCTATACATTAATAACCGACGCTAAATTAAAAGCGAATGAAGAATATTCCCCAACCCTTAATAAACTCTCGTTAGATATTGAATGTAACGAAAGTGGGGTTTTGTTTTCTGTTGGGCTCGTAGGTTGTAATTTAGACTGTGTTTTAATGATTGGCGAGCCAGATAGAGAAGCTACCAACCTCGAGTTTGATATTATTTGGTGTGTAGATGAGGCTGAGCTGTTAAAGGGGTTAGAGCATTTTATTAAGCTTAGCGATCCTGATGTAATAATTGGCTGGAATGTAATTGAGTTCGACTTTGCTGTTATTCATGAAAGAGCTGAAGCACTCGGGATTAAGTTATTACTGGGTAGAGGAAGTCAGCCTTTGTATGTTCGAAAAGGGCACTTTACTCGAGTATCGATATCCGGGCGATGTGTAGTTGATGGAATAGACACTTTAAAAAATGGCACATATAGCTTTGAGAGCTTTTCGTTAGCTAATGTTTCAAATCAAGTGTTGGGTGAGTCTAAATTAATCGACACGGCTAATAGTTTGCAGGAAATTATTAGGCAATTTAACGAAGATAAACTTTCTTTAGCAAAATATAATCGACAAGATTGTATTTTGGTAAATAAAATTTTTGATAAATTAAAGCTACTCGATTTTTCTATTATAAGAACAAAGCTTACGGGGTTAGAGCTTGAAAAAAAGGGCGGCTCTGTTGCTGCTTTTATCAATATGTATTTACCATTACTGCATCGCAGTGGTTATGTTGCCCCAAATATGGGCGATCATGGACTTACATTTGAAAGCCCTGGTGGTTATGTCATGGAGTCTATTCCTGGCCTTTATAAAAATGTCATTGTTTTAGACTTTAAAAGCCTATACCCCAGTATTATGCAAACTTTTTACATTGATCCACTCGGACTAATAGAAGGTCTGAAAAATCCTGAGCATAGTGTGCAGGGATTTAATGAAGCCGTATTCTCGCGAGACAAGCATCACTTACCTTTACTTGTTAAAAGCTTAGCGTCTCAAAGGCAGCTCGCCAAAGATAACCAAGATCAAATGCTCTCTCAAGCAATCAAAATAATAATGAATAGTTTATATGGCGTTCTAGGCTCAAAAGGATGCAGGTTTTACGATCCTAGGTTATCGAGCTCTATTACGCTAAGAGGGCACGAAATAATGCTACAAACTAAAAAGTGGATAGAGGAACTTGGTTATAGCGTTATTTATGGCGATACCGACTCTACGTTTATTAAGTTGGATGATGAGCTAACACCAGATGAGTGTAATGAAATTGGTGCGTTTTTAGCTAAAAAGATAACTACAGATTGGGTTAATGAGACTAAACAAACGCACAACTTAACAAGTCATTTAGAAATAGAGTTTGAATCTCTTTATAGCCCTTTCTTTTTACCAACAATAAGAGGGAAGTTAGTTGGCTCTAAAAAGCGCTATGTCGGTAAATTAATTAAACCAAACGAATCAAAACTAGTATTTAAAGGATTAGAAACGGTAAGAAGTGATTGGACTAAACTTGCTCAACAATTTCAGTTCGATCTATTTACTGGTCTTTTTGATGGAAATTTAAAGATAAATGACCTTGTAAAAGACTATACAACAAAGCTATTTAAAGGTGAGTTTGATGATTTACTCATATTTAAAAAGAGATTAGGTCAAAACTTAATCGATTATAAAAAGAATATTCCTCCTCATATTCAGGCAGTTAAGAAACACCAGAAAAAAAATAGCGAATTTACGGTCAATAGGGGTGAATTTGTTACATTTGTTTACACAACTGCTGGAGTTGAACTATATCAAGGCTTTCATAGCTATGACTATGCAACTTATGTAGAAAAACAGATTGTACCGTTAATTGAAATGGTTGATCTTGTTTCGCACTCAAGTGTTTATTTTGGGTTAAATTTACAAGAGGAACTTTTTTAATAACACCATAAATAGCAACATATCTGTGTTTTCATACTGTCCACATCTTATTTATTCTAGTTTATTGCGATTTTGATTATTATATTCGCAAATATTTCTTTTTCCGCAAAGGTTTGTTAACTTTTTGTTGGCTTTTTGGTGGTTTTTGTTTATTATTTGCTTTAGTTGCTGTTAATCTTATGTAACTAAAATAAATAAATAATGATTACTACTATAAAGTAGTGACACCAGGGAGAATCAAATGTTAAACAATCAAGTAGCTAAAGCAGTGCGTGTCGCACTTGCATTTGGTGCAGCTTCAACAGCTGCATTTTCAGGTAATACAATGGCAGCCGAAGGCGCCGATAAAGTAGAAAGAATTGAAGTAACTGGTTCACGTATCAAAAGAACTGATATGGAAGGTGCGAATCCAGTACAAATATTAACACGCGATGACCTAATTGCTTCAGGTATTGGTAACGTAGGTGACATTCTTCAAGAAATTCCTTCAGTTGCTGGTGCGGGTACTAATGCTTCTGTTAATAATGGTGGCTCAGGCGCGGTGCGTGTATCTTTACGCGGTTTGGGTTCTTCAAGAACGCTAGTATTATTAAACGGCCGTAGAATGGTTGCGTCGGGTAGTGGTGCAAACTCTTCTGTAGATTTAAGTACAATCCCTACAGCAATTATCAAGCGAGTTGAAATTCTAAAAGACGGTGCTTCTGCAATTTACGGTTCAGATGCTATTGGCGGTGTAGTTAACGTTATTACACGTGATGATTTTGAAGGTTTTGAAGCTACAGCAAGTTACGATGCTTCGACACATGGCGGTGATGGCGAAACTAAAAGCTACGATTTTACTGTAGGTTTAACAAGCGATAAAGGCAGCGTGGTAGCTAGTGCATATTACGTTCAGCAGGGTTCTCAGTCTTCTGGTGATAGAGACTGGTCTAAATTTTCTTTAGACATGGATCATACAGGTGAGCTTTCTAAAGGTGGTTCTTCAGCTCCACCATGGGGTCGTTACAACGGTATTGATGGTTCAGTAGCTGGTGAAGATTGTTCTTCTTTTACTCACGGTGCAGCTAATGGTCCTGGTCAATCAGATCCAAGCGATTTTTCTAATCCAACTGGTTATGATTGTTGGGATTGGGATAAAGATACTTACAACTTTGCGCCTGTAAACTTTCACTTAACTCCGGCTGAGCGATATGGCGTATTTGTTCAGAGTAACTATGAGTTTTCTGATCATGTTCGTTTCTTTTCAGAAGTTAGTTTAAACCGCCGTATTTCAGATACTAAGCTTGCTCCATTACCTCTAGCACCACTTGCGTTCTTTGGTGTGACAAATGCAAATTATTCTGCAGATAACTACTATAACCAACAATTTGGTCCTAAAGACAGAAATGGTGACTCAGTTGAGATTTCTGATTGGCGCCGTCGTATGGTTGAAACTGGCGGTCGAGATACTCAATTTCGCGTAGATACAGTTCGCGCAGTAGTTGGTTTTGAAGGCGATATCAATGACGATTGGGGTTATGAAGTTTCATACATCTTTGGTTCAAGTGATTCTACAACTAAACGAGCTGGTGGCGTAAACTTTGAAAAAGTTTCACAAGCCGTAGGTCCTTCATTCCAAGACGTTGACGGTAGCATTGTATGTGGAACTGTAGATGATCCTATCGCTGGTTGTACATCATTAAATGTATTTGGTATCCCAGGAACTGATACTCAAGTTACTCAAGAAATGTTAGATTTTATTTCGTTTGAAGCTCACGATTTTGGTTCAAACGAACAGCAAATTATTAGTGGTAGTGTGTTTGGTAGTGCATTTGAATTACCAGCAGGTAGTTTAGGTATGGCATTTGGTCTAGAACATCGTGAAGAGAAAGGTGGTGATTTCCCTGATGCACTAATAGCATTAGGAATTACATCTGGATCTAGCCGTCAAGAAACATCAGGCAGCTACACTGTAGATGAGGCTTATGCTGAGTTTAATGTACCGCTATTATATGACGCACCTTTTGCAAAAGTGTTAGAGCTAGATTTAGCAATTCGTTATTCTGATTATGATACTTTTGGCGATACTACAAACCATAAAGTAGGAATTAAATGGTCTCCTATGGACGGCCTTATGTTCCGAGGAACATCATCTACTGCATTTAGAGCACCTTCAACTTCTGATTTATTCTCTGGCGCATCAGATAATAGCCCTGAAGTTTCGGACCCGTGTGCTACTAACCCTACATCATTCTGTATAGCTGACGGCGTACCAGCAGCTGGTTTTGAACCTATTGGTGACCAATTATCTTCTACTCTTGGTGGTAACCCAGAGTTGCAACCAGAAGAAGCTGATATATTTACAGTTGGTGTAGTTTATAGCCCTGAGTTTGTTGATGGTTTATCTTTCACAATCGATTACTGGGATATCGAGCTGGAAAATGCAATTAGCTCTGTAGGCGAGCAGTTAATTTTAAACAAGTGTGCTGAAAGCGGTACATACTGTGATCAAATAACTCGTTATACATCAGGTATTTTAGCTGGTAACTCAAGTGACATTGATAACAGAAACATAAATGTTGGTGGTGTAGAGTCATCTGGTTACGACTTTAATGTTGCTTATACAACTGATACGTCAATTGGTTCATTATCAGCAAGCTTAGATGCAACTTACTATGACGACTACACAATAACTCAAGCCGACGGTTCAACACTTCAAAATGCTGGCTACTACCGCCGAAATAGTGGTGATGGTAACTTCCCTGAGTGGAAAACTAACTTCAATGTATCGTTAGCTCAAGAGAATTGGTCTGCAACTTATGCATTGCGTTACATTGGTGAAGTTGAAGAAAACTTTACAAATATTGACCCTGATGATTTAGCTGATGTTAACTCTTCATTTAGAACTGAAGCCGTTAATATCGGTGGTACTCTTGATTCTTATGATGTTATTAGAACCGTTGACTCACAAGTAATACACAATGTTCGCTTTAGTTACTTCCTTGATAACTACACAGCTACTGTTGGTATTAATAACGTATTTGATGAAGATCCTCCGTATGCAGCAACAGGGTTTAACGATAATACAGACCCTCGTACTTACAATACAACTGGTCGTCATATATTCTTGACTCTTAACGCTAAGTTCTAGAGTTCAGAAAAACAATAATAAAGCGCTAATATTCATAATATTAGCGCTTTTACTTTAAGGGAATAAAATGAAAAAGCTAATCGTAATAATCATTTCAAGTTTACTATTTCTATCTGGTTGTAGTTCACTGAGTGAAGACTCTCTAAGCAGTAATGAAAATATGGTATGCGAAAAAATAGCGGTGACAGGTAGTAATATTAAAAAGCGTACATGCATGTCAAAAGAGTTGGCAGAAGAAAGACGCAAAAAAAACCAAGAGGCAATGAGAGAAATTAACAAAAGAGGAAATATTTACCAAGATAGGAACTAATTTTACTACTAAGTTTAATTGCAATACTTTAACTTATGTTCGAAATTTTGATGTGTTAGTACTAATAATAATGCGGACAGGTTATCTATATTAAGTAAACTATTTGCTATTAAACTTACCCCTCCTCCAGGCTACATTATTTCATTGAATTTCGACTATCTGCCAAACCTTGTTAACGTGGTAACTTTGTATTTAGTTGGTGTTTTCTCGTATTTCAATAACGTATTTTTTACAAAACTATTATATATGATTCATCTCTTGGTTTATTTAAGTGGTTGATTTTAATCGCAATAAGTTTTTTAAGTGTTTGTCGTTATTTATAATTTATAGCTTATTTATTTTGAGTAACTATAAACTATAGTTGTTCTATTTCTAGCGATAATCATTGTAGAGGCTCCCGGCAAAAGTATCTGTAAATATGAATATAGAGGATATCCCGCATTACACTTAATAGGGGATAACTCTTCTTAAGTACATTCAATATTAACAGTTAAGGCCTTATCAGATACATGTAGCTTATCTGATGATTTTGGATGTTTTAACTTTGATTTACCGGTTAATGTGATACTCAGATGAATGTTATCAAATTAGTAAATAAAGAGATGGTTTTAATATCATTAGAACAAGTATTAAGGAATAATATTGGCCAGTTAATAACCAAATGTTCAAGCACTACCTTCACAATTGAGTTCATAATTTCCTCTCATTAAACAAACACTCATCAGTCGATGCTCTTTTCGAGTATAAAAATGATAATGAACATTTTTACGACATATCAAAGAAAGTTTATTTATGATTTGCAGCTGGCTAGCTCAATAAATCAGGTTAAACACGATGTAGGCCAAATTACAAAATAATATAACCAAACTTATAATCTGACATGTGTACCCAATAGTTCTAAACTGAATTTTTCAAACAAATTAAATGCAGGCAGTAGTAGGTATTTACATAAAAGCCACACAGGTAGCTTGGTTATAATCTGCCTATCCTAAAAAGACCAGGATAAAATTTAAGTGATTACTTCAAAAGGTTTTTTCCACATATCTAAGTTAAAAAACATAAAATTTACAACTCAGATTGCAAAATAAGGAAGGAGTAAGTAATTATGCATGTTTACACATTAATTGGGTCCATTCCTATAATAAATTTTACAAGCATACTATAAGTCATATACTCGAAAAGATTAAAGTAATCGCATATATATCTTATTGTTAAGGTATAAAAGTGAGGTTATCTAATTGATAGTAAAGTTATTTTTTATTTCACCTTAAATAAAAGAGACACTTTTTTAAACCTGCAGCTTTAGATATTTCTACTAAATATGAATGTTTTTATATATTTTAATGATGCTTTGTTACAAATCTTTACAAACATTCAAGTTATTGTTATTAAAGTGTTTTATTTTAAGGTGATATAAGCTTTAAATATACACATATTACTTTTTCAATAAAATCAGCTGCTTACTGTTGGTTTTAATGTAATGGTGAAAGATACATTTGTTATTTTTGCTGGTTTAAAGTTAATAATGTGTTGACCTCTTTGTTTCTCTAGTACTATCATCCGTCACACAATAAAGTCCTACTGTACCTTCATATAGGCATTTTTAGTCTTATTAAGTGGCTTTATTGCGCATTAATTTTAAAAATTAAGCATAAATAATAAAATAGTATTCTAGGGAGAATCAAATGTTAAACAATAAAATTTCAAAGGCAGTTCGCTTAGCGATTGCTTTTGGTACAGCATCAACGGCTGTTTTTTCGGCAAGTTCAATTGCGGCAGAAGAAGGCGTTGAAAAAGTAGAACGTATAGAAGTTACAGGTTCACGTATTAAGCGCTTCTCAGAGGTTTCACCTACTCCTGTAACTACAATCACCGGCGAAGAGCTATCTAATGCCGGCATCACAAACATATCAGATTTGTTACAAAAACTGCCTTCATCTGGCGTAGGCTCTGCACCTACAACAACTACTAACACTATTTTTGGTGCGGGTATAAATACTACAGATCTTCGTCAGCTTGGAGAAGGCCGTACTTTAGTACTTGTAAACGGTCGTCGATACGTAGGTGCTTCTGTAGATAATCCTGCGGTAGATTTAAACGGCATTCCGACTGAAATGATTGAACGTATGGATATTGTTCATGGCGGCGCGTCAGCAGTTTACGGTTCAGATGCAATTGCGGGTGTAGTTAATATTATTTTGAAAAAGTCTCAAGATACTATGGACTTCAACTACAAAAAATCTATTACAGAACAAAGTGGTGGTGAAGAAGAGTCTTTTTCATTCACATTTGGTGGTGAAAGCGACAAAATAAGTTTTATTACGAGCTTATCTTACTCAGAAACAGAACAGCTTGAAGCTCAAGACCGTGACTTTCTTCGTAACCCAGTTTCTGGAATGTTAAACCCTGATAATGTTTCTGACACAGATGGAATTCCACAGAATATCTTAGCTACAGGTGAGTTTGCCGGTTTGCAAACACTAGGCTATTACGATCGCGCAGGTGATGCATTCTTACCTGATGGCCATGTTGTATTTGGTGATAATGGTGAATTTAGTCCCGTTGCAGTTGGTGGTGTAACAAGACCTGCACCGAATAATCAACTTAGATATTTTGGTGACGGCTTCTCTAATGGTTACAAATTTATTGAACATCAAGATCTTGCAACACCACTTAATCGTTTCAATGTTTTTACAAACATTGTAAATAATTATGCTGACGATCATTCAATGAATTTTGAAGTTTCTTTTTCAAAAGCAAGTGCTTATGCAGAAAGTAGCCCAATTTTCCTTGCTGAATCGATTCGTTCAGATAATGCATTTTTAGACCCAGCTGCTAAAGCACAACTAGATGAAGCTGGTAGAGATTCAGTTACAATTTATAAGCTAGCTTCGGGTTTCGGTAATCGTACCTATGAAGATGATCGTACAACACTTAATACAACTCTTTCTTTCCAAGGGTTATTACTAGAAGAGTTCGATTACGAAGTATATTTTAGTTACGGTCGCAATAAAAACGACACTACATGGAACGGTGAATTCCTTACTGAGAACTTTAACAAGGCTATTGACGCGGTAGAAATTGACGGAGCAATTCGTTGTGCAGACCGTGATTCAGATGGTTCTTTAGTTGGTGCGTTAGATGGTTGTCAGGCATTGAGCCTGTTCGGTCTTAATGGTGCATCTCAAGAAGCTTTAGATTACGTTACTACCTCAGCATCAATTTCTAAAGTTAAACAGCAGCAAGTTATTGGTGGTGTTATTTCAGGTTATGCTTTTGATATGCCTGCCGGTGGTGTTTCTTTTGCTTTAAGTGCTGAGCATCGTAAAGAAACTGGTTCTAATGAACCTGGTGCAGCAATGCAGAATAATCTAGTGTTTGGTAACTTTGTAAAAGCATGGGATGGTGAATTTACAGTTGATGAAATTGGTGTTGAAATGTCAGTTCCATTATTAGTGGATGCACCATTTGTTGATTCATTAAGCCTTGAGTTAGCCGCTCGTTACATGGATTACTCTTCAGTGGGCGATAATGTAGCTTGGAAGGTAGGCTTTAACTATGCAATGAACGATGAACTTCGTTTCCGTGGTACAAAGTCTAAGTCGGTTCGTGCTCCATCATTATCTCAACTTTATTCTGCTGGTACTCAGTCATTCGCGTCTTATGGCGATCCATGTGACCAAACTAATATATCTACAGCGAGTGATAGCAAAAAAGCAAACTTAATTGCTAACTGTCAAGCTGCAGGCATTCCAAATCCAGGTACTACAGTTGGAGATTGGAGACCATCTGATGATTGGCGTAGTGTTACTCCGCCAAGTGTGAATTCAGGTAATGCAAACCTTCAAGAAGAAACGTCTGACGATACATTATTTGGTGTAATTTATACCCCAACTGAAAATATCACGTTAATTGCAGATTATTGGAGTTTTGACGTTGAAGATGCAATTAACTCTTTAGGTGCACAGCGTGTTATTGATGATTGTTACGAAGCGTCTAGTTTAGATAATAGTGCTTGTGACTTAGTTGACCGTGATCCTACGACTCTTGATATTTCTGAGGTTCGTAATGGACCATATAACTTAGCATCTTACTCTCTTAAGGGTGTTGATTTAGAAGGTACATACAAGTATGAAACGAGCTACGGTTCATTTAACTTCCGTTTACTAGCAAGTTACCTTGAGCATAGAGAGTTTAATACAGATGTTTCTAGCGAAGGCTATGAACCAACACCTACAGTTGGTGAAGTAAGATACCCTCGTTGGCAGGGTAACCTAACGGTAGGCTATACTTACGATGATTTATACGTAGGTATGATTGGTAAATACCGTCATTCAACAGTATTAGACAGAGAGTGGACTGCTGAAAATAACAACTATAATGATGTTCCTTCTTATACAGAATGGTCAATAAATGGTCGTTATACTGTTAGCGAAATGCTTGAAGTAAGATTAGGTGTTTCAAACTTATTTGATATTACACCTCCTAGAAACCCTGGCACATACGATGATGGTGAGTTTTTCGACGTATACGGCAGACGTTTCAACTTAGGACTAAACTTACGTTTCTAATATCTTTAGTAAATAAGTTTATAAACGAAAGTGTTTAATATTAAAGCCTACTGAAATTTCAGTAGGCTTTTTTATGTTTTACTTGCCCTAATATGTTTTTATACGAACCGGCTTATATATGGGGTTTATTTAACGATAAGTAAATTTCGCTATAACTAGGCAAAAATTTTTACATCTAGTTGATATTACGTTTCTTTAGACTGGAAATTGTTGGATTTACTTAGCGGTTCTTCAGAAGTTTAAAAACATAATGGATACCAACAAAAGATTATCTTTCATTACTTAAGCTGAAAATGTGGTGATTGGATATATTCTTGGGTAGTACAGGCCTCAACCTTGATCATATCTGATACGCCAATTACTTTTTTTGATAAAGAGGTTACGTGCTTCAAAGCTACGTTAACAACGTCTTCGTATCCTTTAAAAGCCTATTCTAAATTTATTATATTCTAATCTGATGAATAGGGTGGTGCTTTAATATCTTTGAGTTTTAAAGCTATCAGCAGCATCACATTACATCACGCATAACAGCAGCTCTTTCATTTTTTCGTTTCAGTATTAAGCTTGCGTCACTCGCATAGCGTCTTTATCTATATAAGGAGTTATTAACACTCCTACCTCGCCGACTTTCTGAAATACAGACTAAGCATTTATACATATTTAATAGTAATTACTACAAAAAGTGACTCAGCTATTTTAGTTAGCCTGCCATCGGTGTGCGATTTTTGAAATCAATGAACATATAGCTTTATGGATTTTTTCTTTTTTAGAAAGGCCAAGTAGTACTTTTTCAGATAGTTGAATAGCTATAGTTGTCTCAATCATTTTTGTTAATTTTATGTAGGTAATTTATTTTTTGCATGCTTTTACACCTACATAATTCGCCACAATAAGGAAGTAAGTAACTTGTTTGAGGCGAGACTTAGATATGATTTCTTCAGTAAATAGCACTTATTCTAAATCAAGTTTTTGCAATAATGCAATAATGCAAAAAGAGCATTGTGTTTGTTTTTTGTTACTGTAAAGCTTTGTAAATAAAGAGTTTTATTTGGTTAGCCAAGTGTTGACCTTTTGCATGAGTTAGGACTACTATTCGAATCAAAATAGGTACTGTGATTAATTACAGACCGTTTTTGAAGGCAAAACAATTAAAATAGTATTCTAGGGAGAATCCAATGTTAAATAATCAAGTTTCAAAAGCTGTTCGCTTAGCGATTGCTTTTGGTGCAGCATCTACAGCTGTTTTTTCTATGAACACAATCGCTGCAAACGAAGGTGTTGAAAAAGTAGAGCGTATTCAAGTAACGGGTTCACGCATAAAGCGCACTGATATTGAAACAACCGTGCCAATCACATCAATTGGCCGAAGTGATATTATTCAAATGGGCGCATTGAATGTAGCTGATGTTTTGAATCAATCCCCGGTCACTATTGCTGGTTCAAACCAATCAAATAGTGCATTTGGTACTACAGGCGTTGGTCTTAACACTACATCTTTACGTAACTTAGGTTCTTCAAGAACATTAGTATTAGTGAATGGTCGTCGCTTTGTATCAGGCGTTTCTCCATCAAGTGGTTATGCGGTTGACTTAAATGCAATACCAGCATCAATGATTGAACGTATTGATATTCTTAAAAGTGCTTCTTCAGCGATTTATGGTTCAGATGCTGTTGCTGGTGTTGTGAACATTATTACGCGAAGCGATTTTGAAGGTGTTGAAGTTAACGCTCAAACAGGTGTTTCAGGTGAGTCTGATCGCGAAAAATATTCTTTAAACCTTACTGCTGGTAATAGTTGGGATTCAGGTAGTGTAACAATTGCTGCTGGATATGATGATGATAAAGGTCTGAAGTCATCCGATCGAGACTTCTCAAGATATGATGAAGCTATATTTTTGAATGATGAGGGTGGTGAATATGTTGGTATTCAGAATTCTTCATATCCGCCTCAAGGCCGTGTTGGCGCATACAATGCAGATGGGACACCTTATGTAGGTGATGAGAATTCATTCAATCGTGCTTCTTACCGACAGTTAGTTACTCCGCTTGAGCGTAAATACGCAGCAGTTAATTTTAAACAAGATATTTCAGATAGTGTTCACTCTTTCACGGAAGTAAACTGGAATTCATCTAAAACATACAACTCGACTATTGAACCAACTCCTTTTACTACGGATGATGTATATCTACCTTCACGTGGTGGCGTTGGTGGGATTAAACTGGGAAGCCCTTTAGTTCCAGACCTTTTACGCCAAAATTTAATGTCTGATAATCCTGATTTAACAATGGATAATAATATTCCAACGTTAGTTCGCCGTATGGTTGAGTTTGGTGCTCGTTCAACAGATTTAGAGCGTGATACTATCCGTATTGCGACAGGTATAGATTGGGAAATTAATGACAACTGGCTTTTAAACTCTTATATTTCATGGGGTAAAACTGACCAGCGCCAAGAAAATGGTGGTCAAATAAATGTTGAACGTGCTGCAAATGCATTAGATGTATACACTAACGCAGAAGGTAACGTCCAATGTTCTAATGATTTAGCAGTACTTCAAGGATGTGTGCCTTTAGATTTGTTCGGTGCAGGAACTTTGTCTGATGAAGCTGTTGCATATGTAAGATCACCTGCAAAATCTCAAGGTCAAGTTGAGCAATTTATATTTTCAACAACCCTTTCAGGTGAATTACCAATTGAGCTAGAAGGTGGTATGGTTGGTCTAGCAGTTGGTGCAGAACATCGTCTTGAAAAAGGTTCATACTCTCCAGGTGATTTAGCGCAAACTGGTGCTTCAAGTACAAATAAATCTGAGCCTACGAATGGTAGCTTCTACACTAACGATGTTTTTGTTGAAACTGTATTACCAGTTCTCGAAAATGTTGAACTAGATTTAGCCGCTCGCTATTCAGATCATGAAATTGTTGGTGGACAAACAACATGGAATGCAGGTGTACAATACTCTCCTACAGATACAGTAAAATTAAGAGCATCAGCAGCGCGAGCTATTAGAACTCCAAATATTGCTGATTTATTCGGTGGTAGAGGTGAAACATTTTCAGGTGTTGCAGATCCATGTGATGCAATTACTGCATCATCTACCGGAAATGTAGCGGCTAACTGTCTTTCTATCGCTGAAGTGGCTAATCGAGTTGCTACTGAAGGCGCATTCAATTTAACAACTATTGAACGTCAAAGCACTGGCGGTTATGTTGGTGGTAATGAAGATGTAAAAGAAGAAACATCTGATTCATTTAGTGTTGGCGCTATTTGGCAAGTGACTGATGAATTTTCATTAACGCTTGACTACTACGATATTGCTGTAGATAACGCTATTGCTACCACTGCTAGAACAACGGTATTAAACCGGTGCTACGGTGTTAATCCATCAGACTTTGATGCGACATGTGGTGGGGCAATACGTGATACAAGAGGTGCTTTGACAGAAGTTAGCTCTGGTACTAGCAATGAAAATGATTTAAGCACAAAAGGCTTGGATATTGAATTAAGCTATAAACAAGAATTTGCTTACGGGCAATTATCAGCTGACTTGATTTGGAATCATTTGTATGAGTATGCTGAAACATCAATTGAATCTGGTGAAGAGATAGATTACAGAGGTGAAGTATTAACTCCTACTAATCGTGCAAATTTAAATTTAGGCTATGCAGTTGATGACTTTGCAGTATCATGGCGCATGAAGTACTGGGCAAGTTCAAATGATAGTAATATTGAAGGAAACCAAAATTTCTCAACTGGTGCTCCTTTAGAAAAGTTTAATCGCTTCCCGACTGTTATTTATCATGATCTATCAGGTACTTATAACATCACGTCTGGAACAGACGTTACTTTGTCAGTTCGAAATGTTTTTGATAAGCAACCTCCTGTAGCAAACCAAAGTTCTGTAAGTGGAGCATCAGGTATAAACACTGTTGGTGAAGCTTATGATGTTACTGGTCGTTATTTCCAGTTAAGCTTTACTACTAAGTTCTAATTATTATTTATATAAAATGATAAAAGCCGCGATTTTAATCGCGGTTTTTTTATAAATAAATTTTATATACATTAATAAATTATGTGTCGTAGTTATTTTTGAAAAATACCCTTATACTAAAAAAGAATATTTAAATAAATCTAATCACACAATTTAGCGAGATATAAATGAAAGAAGTCCGATCTTTTATTAAAACAGCATCATTAACGGATCTTGAAAAAGCCCAACAGCTTATCAATGATGCAATTTCAAAATATACCCAGCAGCAAAAAGCGAAACAGGAAGTTTTGGATCTTTTAAAAGAAAAAGGACTTACGCTAGAAGATTTACAAGATGGGGCATCTGACAAACGTACTAAAGTTAAGCCTAAGTACCGCATGGAACTTAATGGTGAGACTATTGAATGGACAGGCCGTGGCCGTCGTCCTAAAGCGTTTGAAGGTGTTGAGCTTGAGAAGTTTTTAGCTTAAAGCTAAATATAAGAGAAGCTTCGGCTTCTCTTTTTTGTTTCCCCCTCAATAAAATATAATTAAAGTTTAAAACTCCCAGCTATTATTTGCTAAAATCTCTTCACTCAAACCTATTTGTTTTCCCATGAGCTATAAACTAAGACCTTACCAGCAAGAAGCCGTAGAACGAACCGTTTTACACTTTAGAAAGAGTAATGATCCTGCCGTTATTGTGCTACCAACCGGCGCAGGTAAGAGTTTGGTTATTGCTGAACTTGCCCGTATTGCTAAGCAAAAAATATTAGTACTTGCTCATGTAAAAGAGTTGGTAGAGCAAAATTCGCAAAAATATAAAAGTTTTGGTTTAGAGGCGAGTATATTTTCAGCAGGTTTAAAAGAAAAGTCATTAAACCATCAAGTAACCTTTGCCAGTGTGCAATCACTTTCTCGTAATTTAAATAAATTAAATGAGCATTATTCGTTACTTATTATTGATGAATGCCACAGAGTAAATGGGGATAAAAAAAGCCAGTACGGAAAAGTAATAAGTAGTTTAAAAGAATATAACCCTCAGTTAAAAGTATTGGGTTTAACAGCAACACCTTATCGGCTAGGAACGGGGTGGATATACCATCATCATTATCATGGCTTTGTTAAAGGGACTAAAGAAAGCCCGTTTAAAAGTTGTATTTTTGAATTGCCGCTCAGGTATATGATCAAACATAATTATTTAACGCCGCCTAACGAAGTTGATGCAGCAATTAGCCATTATGATTTTTCGTCCTTAGATAGCAATGCATTTGGGCAATACACGACTGATGACATGAATGCGCTTTTAAAAAACAGTGAGCGCGCAACGAAAGCTATATTACAGCAAGTAATTCAATACAGTGAGCAGCGTGAAGGTGTTATGGTTTTTGCCGCCACGGTATTGCATGCTCAGGAAATATTAAGCTACCTACCAGCTCATCAAAGTGCGCTAATAACAGGTGATACGCCAAACACTGAGCGCGATAAAATCATTAAGCAATTTAAAGCTAAGCAATTAAAGTATTTAGTTAATATTTCGGTATTAACTACAGGTTTTGATGCGCCGCACGTTGATTTTATTGCTATTTTACGCCCTACAGAATCGGTTAGTTTATATCAGCAAATTGTGGGGCGAGGCTTGAGGTTATCTGAATCAAAAACGGATTGCTTAGTAATAGATTATGCCGGCAATGGTTTTAATTTATTTCACCCAGAAGTAGGCGATAAAAAAGGCGATAGTGATAATGAGCCTGTGCAGGTACTTTGTCCTGGCTGTGGGTTTGCTAATATATTTTGGGGTAAAACTGATTCTGCTGGAAAAGTAATAGAGCACTTTGGCAGGCGATGTAAAGGGTTGTTAGAAGACGATAGTGGCCATAAAGAGCAGTGCGATTATCGTTTTAGATTTAAAGAATGCGAGCAGTGCGGCGCTCAAAATGATATTGCTGCACGACAATGCCATGATTGCGGCGCGGTAATGGCTGACCCTGATGATAAGCTACGTAATGCATTAAACTTAAAAGACGCACTTGTGCTTCGATGTAGTGGGTTATCGGTAACTCAAATTAAAGACGATTTAATTAAAATAACGTATTTTGATGAAGATGGCGCAAGTTGCGATGAGGTATATAACCTCGCAAATAAAGGCGGGCAATTTATATTTAATAAGCAATTTGGTCTACGAGTAGGACTTGGGCAAACACCTATTAATTTTAAGACTGCAGAGCAAGTAGTAAACGCACAATTTGAATTAGTACCACCGGATTTTGTTATTGCACGAAAAAGCAAAAAGTATGGTTGGAAAGTGGCTGATAAACTATTTGACTATAAAGGGGGTTTTAGAAAGGCAAATCAGTTAAGCCGCTAAGCTTAACTGATAGAGTACATTGAACTAATACAATTAAAAGGCAACTAAGCTTCTTCACCGTCCATTAATCCCCAGCCATCACCGTATCCATTAAAGCTATTAGCAATACTTTCAATGTATTGCTCTGCTTGTCCTAGAAGGGTGTGCTCTGGCACCATTTGTACTTGAGTGATTACTTCCCAAACGCCAGTGTCTTTGCATTTTTCGAGCTCAGCATTTTGAACTAATGCATCAGAGACTATTTCTTTAGCAAATTTTTCAGCATCGGCTTCTTGTTCAAATAAAATAAAAAAATCGACTTGGTGCATTTTATTTAAATCAATGCCAGCAGCGGCTATTTCGGCTAAAAGTTGGCCGTTATCATCATCAGGGAATTGCATTAAAAACTCATTTAAAATTAATTTTTTATTCGTAGGCACTATTGTAACTAAAATATTGTCTTAACGCGTACTAATTTTAATTATGCTGATATTTATTCAAAGTTAAATTTACGCGTTAGATTGTTATTAAGTTAATGTGTTGCTCATTATGGCTATGCTAATATGCGGGTAATTAACTAGTTTTTTGTAAGATATTAAAAGTAAGGATATTTACTTGTTTATTAAGTTTTTACGTTGCATGTGTGTTGTGAGCGCTTTAATTGCGACAAATAGCTATGCGGCAGAAAAAGTCATAGAAGATTACGAAATTGAAGGGTTAAGTGGCGATTTAGAAAATAACGTAGCTCTTTACCTCAAGCAGTTAATTGGCGAGAAGCCAACCCGTACACTTCGCCGTTATGCTCAAAAACAAGTACAAAATAGCATCAAAGCACTTGGCTATTATAGCCCGACCGTCGAGGTTATTTATGATAAAGACGACAGCGAACTAATTGTTAAAGTTGAACGGGGGCCTGCAACTCGCATAGAAGCAATTAATATTACGCTAAACGGTGATGGTCAAAGCGATACCCAATTACAGGCATTGATTAAAAGCAATCACTTAAAGCAAGGTGATGTTTTAAATCATGGTAAATATGACTCTGCTCATAAAAAAATAGAATCTATGTTGCTGGAGCTTGGTTATTTTGATGCTAAGTGGCCAGCGCGCAAATTAGAAGTGTCGCTTAAAAAAAATAGTGCTGTTATTACTTTCATAATTGATACCGGAGTTAGGTATGAGTTTGGCGATATACAAATTGCCAGTAGTACACCCGCTGAAAAATACATACGCTCTATAGCGCCTTTCTCGCAGGGCCAACCTTATAAATCAACACATATTGCTGACTATAACTTGGATTTATCAAGTACCCCTTATTTTGCCAGTGTACGTGTTTATGCTGACATTGCAGCGCGCAAAAACAGCCAAGTACCGATTAAAGTTGAAGTATTACCCAAGCCAGCTAACAGCTATGAAATTGGCGGTGGTTTTAGTACTGACTTAGGGCCCAAGGTGCGTTTTAAATGGAGTAAACCGTGGATCACAGAAGACGGCCATTACCTCGAAACTAATTTAAATGTGGCACAAAAGCAGCAAGATATTTCCATGGCTTATACAATTCCGGTTGATGATCCTAATGATGATTTATGGCGATTCTCTGTCGGTTATAAATTAGAAGATGAGCTCACAAACGACACTTATAGTGAAATATTAACGGGGCAAGTTCAGCGCCAATGGTTGACCGAAAATAAGTGGGTGCGTACTGCATTTTTACGCCGCGACCAAGAAACCTACCGTATTGGTGATGAAGACGAAGAAAGTACCGAAATGTTAATGCCTGGCATTAGCTACGCGCGCAAAAAATCAAAAGGCGGCACGACTCCTTATTGGGGAGAGCAGTGGCTTATATCTGCTGAGTTTGGCTTAGATGATGTGCTTTCGAGTACTAATCTGATTAGGGTGCAAATGCAACATGCATGGCTACGCACTTATTTTGACCGCCACTTGGTGTTTTTAAAAGCGAATGTAGGAGCAATGCTTGTTGATGATATTAACAACGTGCCATTTTCACTTCGGTTTTACGCAGGTGGCGATCAAAGCGTTCGTGGTTTTGCGTACCAATCAATTTCGCCTGAGAACGATGACGGCGAGCTAATAGGTGGTAAGTATTTACTATCGGGCACGATGGAATATAACTACCAGTTTGCTAAAAATTGGCGAGCAGCTTTATTTGTTGATGGTGGTACTGCGACTAATGATTTTTCTGATGATTTTGAAGTAGGTGCTGGTTTTGGTTTTCGCTATTTAACTCCCGTTGGCCCCGTGCGTATAGACCACGCTTGGGGATTAACAAAAGAAAGTAAAAGCACACGTTTAAGTATTACCATAGGGCCAGAAATTTAATGTCAGTATTAAAAAAGATAACAGCCGCCGTAAGTGCTATTTTTGTCACGTTAGTTGTTGCACTATTTTGTTTGTTATTTACCGCACCCGGTAATCAATTTATTGCTTATAGTGCAAACAAAGCGGTAGATGGACTACATATTGAAATTAAAGATGGCCGTTTTATTTATAATGATGCCTTTAATGTACGCTTTACTAACAATGGGCTGGATTTTAATGCACAACAGTTGAAAATTGATTTGTTTTGGTGGCAGTGCGATGGAATTTGTATAGATAACTTAAGTGCTAAATCTATAAATTTAACATTACCAAAAACTGCAGAGTCACAAGAAGAAGCCGCTGCAGAGCCGCTCGAAAAAATCAGCTTACCTTTTAATATTGCTGTAAAAAACATTGCGATCAATAAATTTACTCTAGAGCATCCAAGTGCAAACGTAAGCGTTAATAATTTTAAACTCTCAGCAAAAGCAGAGGGTTCAAAGCTGACGGTTAAAAGCCTGAATATTCCCACCATACTTCTTGCCTTAAAAGAGCAAGAACAAGATGCGAAAACACAAACGGCGCAAAATACTCAAGCGCCTTTAACGCACCTACCCGCATTGCCTAATATAGAATTTACTTCGCCACTTGATTTAGTTGTTGAAGACTTTGAAATAGCTAAAATTACGATTGAGCAAAACGAAGCCCAACATGTTATTGAAAACATCTCGCTGCAATTAAGTGTGGAAGATGCGGTTATTAATTTAGAGTCATTCTCAGCAAAGTATGAACAGTGGCAGCTTAATACGCATCTTAATGCTGAGCTTGCAGGGAATTTGCCCGTGAAAGGGGATGTTGTTTTACAAAGTGACGAGCACCAAGCCAATTTGCAGTTGAATGGCGACTTATCAAATCTAAACTTAAATTTAGAAACACAGGGGCAATATCCGCTTAGTTTAACGGCAACGGCAAATTTAAAGCAAAAAAACTATCCATTTGAGTTAAATGGAAAAATTAAGCTGTGGCTTATTGATGCACAAAGTAATGAGCTGAAGGTTAAAAATGTTAGCCTTAATGCTAAAGGTAATGCCGACGACTATCAGCTTACACTGCTGGCAAATAGTCAATTAGGCGCGTACCCAGCTGTTGACTTAAATACCCAATTAAAAGGCAGTCTTACCAAAGCAACTTTACAAGCGCTAAGCATTAAAGCGAACGAAAGCAGTGCAACTATAAAAGCCGATGTTGATTGGCAAAAAGGCATACAGGCTAACTTTAATGGCACGCTTGCTAATTTAAAAGCGCAGTATTTAACTGACGCTGTTACCAGTGATATTTCAGGGCAGTTTGAAGGCTCGTTTAATGCAGCAGCAGATACGTGGCAGCTACAAATGAATAATACAAAGCTAGACGGGCTGCTTAACGATGTACCACTAGAATTTGCCTCAAACTTTAAGCTCGATAATACGTTAAAAGCGAACATTGATAACTTTTATTTAAGTAGTGGCACCAACAAGTTAGCGCTAAGTGGACAAGTTGATGACACTTGGCAGGTTGATGGCAAAGTAACGCTAAGAAGTGATGAAAAAGCTAATATTCCATTTACTGCTGACGGCAACGCAAATTTAAAAGTAAGGGGGGAAAGGTTAACGCCCTCTGTTGATTTAGCACTAATACTCGATCGCTTTATTTTTGATGAAATAAACATTAATAAACTATCAGTAAAAGGGCAGTTAGATACCGCAGCCGATTGGCAAACCGATGTTTCGGTAAGTGTTGGTTCGGTGCTTGTAGCCGAACAGCAAATTAATAGCGTTAAAATTGATATTAGCGGCGACAAAACAGATCACCAACTTACGGCATCTATAAATGCCGAGCAAGGCAGTGTAGAGCTTGAAGTTAATGGCAAAATTAATAATACCACTTGGAATGGCGAGCTTAGTAATGTAACGCTCAGCGATAAAAAGCTTAGTTTTAGTAATACTAAAAATATTGCCATTATGGTTAATACGCAAAGTGGCGACTTTGATGTGAGTGCACATTGTTGGGCATCTGAGCAAAGTAAATTATGCATAGACACCTTAGCGCAGTCAAAAAATCTCGGTCAGTTAAATGCTAAACTAAGCAACTTAGCACTTGAAGAACTTAAGCACTTTTTGCCTGACAATATTCGTACTCGCGGTAATATAGCTGGCGATGTGGCACTTAACTGGCAAAGCGGTGCGCTTAAAACATTACGTGCAAATATCGATTCTACTGATTTAACAGCGGTACTTACCTCTGAAGAAGATCGTTTTAAATTACCTATTGAAACATTAAGCATTAGTGCGTTTTCGGATTCTCAAATTGGCAAGCTTGAAGCTAATTTAGAATCAAGTGTGCTTGGGAAAATAAACACACAAATTAATATCGATGATATACAAAATACGCAAGCGCTTAATGGCACCATTAATATCGATAAAATACTCCTTTCAGACTTACAACCTTTTCTTGAAACCCTTGAGCAGTTAAAAGGTGATATTAGCGGGAAAGTGGCGTTAGCTGGTACGTTAAAAGATCCTTTATTAAATGGCGAACTTAATGTGAGCGATATTAGTTTAGAGGGCGAGCAACTACCTATAGCGCTGCAAAAATCAAACATAAACGTATTGTTTGATAAAACAACAGCCACAATAAAAGGCAACTTAAACGACAATCAAGGCGGTAAAATAAATCTCACCGGTGACGTTGATTGGCAAGGTGCGCAACCTGCTGTAAATGTTGCGGTAGTTGGCGAGCAGTTTTATGTACGTGCGCAGCAAGGGGTCACTTTTAAAGTATCGCCGGATTTAAAAATAGGCTTGGCTAATAATGCACTCAAGCTTGCTGGTGAGGTAGTTGTGCCTTACGGTCGTATAATGATTGAAGAGCTTCCTGAGGGCGCGGTGCAAGTTAGCGATGATGAAATTATTGTTGATCAAAAAACTGAGGCCACCGAGACAGTCCCGTTTGATTACGACATAGATTTAAAAGTGATTGTTAAAAACGATGTAAAAGTAGAGTCGTTTGGCTTGGAATCAAAAGTTGCGGGTGATTTAGCGATAAAAATGAGTCAAGGTGCGCCAATTATAGCCACAGGTGAGCTTAACTTAATTGAAGGTACTTACTTAGCCTTTGGGCAAGATTTAATAATCAGCACCGGGCAAGTAGGTTTTAGCGGTTCAATTGAACAACCATTTTTAAATATTAAAGCAATACGTAACCCAGATACGACTGCAAATGGTGTGATTGCAGGGGTTACGCTCACAGGTAATGTTGAACAACCAACGCTCAAGATATTTTCTGAGCCTGCGATGGATCAAGCACAAGCACTTGCATATTTACTTAATGGCCAACCTTTAGGCGATGGAGAAAGTTCGTCAAGCGATGCTATGCTTACACAGTTATTACTTTCTCAAGGGGTTAGCCGCAGCGAAGGGGTTGTTTCTAAGGTAGGTGAAACCTTTGGGTTGTCAGATGTAAGTTTAAGCTCATCAGGTAGTGGTGATAGTACCAAAGTAGAAATATCAGGATACGTAGCACCCAGTTTGCAAGTTAAATATAGCGTGGGTGTATTTGATTCGCTCAGTGAAGTGGCTGTGCGATATCAGTTACTTTCACAGTTATACATAGAGATAACAAGCGGCCTATATCAAAATGTTGATGTGCTATATAAGTTTGATTGGGAATAACCAAAACTATAATAATTATAAGGATATAAGCGATGAAAAAAATTATATTGCCAGCTCTGCTTAGTGTTTTATTGAGCGGTTGTGCTCAACAACTAGGTGATGATGTTGCTAAACAAGAGCTACCTTTATTGAGCGCGAGTGAAGTAATTGCTAGTGCAGCAGATAATGACTGGCGAGTAGTGAACGCTCAAAATATTTTAAAGATAACGCTGCCAACGGGCGATGCGTATATTGAGCTTAATGAACAACTTGCCCCAAAGCACGTTCAAAATATTAAAAAGTTAGCGCGAGAAGGGTTTTATAAAAATACCAGCGTTTATCGGTTTGTTGAAGGTTTTGTAGCGCAAGGTGGCGACAGCTCGGGTAAAAAGTTAATTAAAACGGCAGATAAAACAGTTCCCGCTGAGTTTTATTTAACAACAAACAAACCACTTTTAATTACTGAGTTAAATGGCGACGGATATGCACCAGTTACAGGCTTTTTAAACGGCTTTGCAGTAGCTCAAAATTCAGCCCATACGCAAACATGGCAAGTGCATTGTAGTGGCGTGTTTGCCATGGCGCGCGATAACGATATAAATAGTGCGAGTACGGAGTTTTTTGTAACCATAGGGCAAGGCCCGCGCTACCTTGATAAAAACATTACGGTGTTTGGTCGAGTGCTCGAAGGTATAGAGCATTTAAATCGTTTAGCGCGTACACCAACTGAAGTAAAAGCATTTAACCCAATTACCAATATACAAGTGCTTGGCGATATACAAAGCGATAAAAGTATATTTAAAGTGATGAAAACAAACTCACCGGTGTTTAAAAACTTAATCAGCGCTCGTAAAAACCGTGTTGAACCATGGTTTGTTAAAGCACATAACTACGTTGATGTGTGTGGTATGCCTATACCCACTAAGCGTGAAGTTATACCAATCCGCAATAATACTTAATCATTTTGCGGGGCTAAACGTGTCGCTACTTGCGTTAAAAGATTCTCATTTACGACTGCATGGATGCAGAAGGTAGAGCAATGCAGGAGCAATTGCCGAGAACAACTAAATAGCGAATTTTTTGCCTAGCTATCAACACGTTTTCCCAGCCTCAAAATAGCTCACTTAATTAAGCGAATTGGTATTAATTAAATATACAAATAGAAAAGGAGCCTAGGCTCCTTTTTTAATACTCATATTCCAGTTTAAAATAACCTACTGACGATTAATTTTAACTGCAAATGGCGTGTCGTTATAATGCGTAGAGCGATACGGGTTTATATCAAGCCCGCCGCGACGAGTATAACGCGCGTAAACCTCTAACTCTTTAATATTAAGGTGTGTTGTTAAATCGCTATAAATACGTTCAACACACTGTTCATGAAATTCGTTATGTGTTCTGAACGAAATTAAGTAACGCAGTAACGATTCGCGACATATTTGCTCGCCTGTGTATCGTATAATCACACTTGCCCAGTCAGGCTGTGAGGTAATTAAACAGTTCGACTTAAGTAAATGGCTGTAGAGCGTTTCAGTCACTACTTCATCGCTTTTTGCTTTAAGTGAATTAGCATCAATATCGTAATTACTAATCTCAATATCTAGCTCATCAATACATTCACCTGGCAGCGCTGTACACGGTAAGCAATTGTAATCATCAGGATTATATAAAGTCACTTTGACAGGGCTGTTAACCGCGTTTGATAAATCATCAATTAAGTGCTGTTTTACTATATCAATGCTTTCAAATCGGGTTTGGTTAAAGCTATTCAAGTAAAGCTTAAACGACTTTGACTCAATAATATGGCTGCTTTGGCACTCAAAGGTAAATAAGGCTACGGCAACTTGCGGTTTACCTTTATTGTTTAGCCATGAAAGCTCGTAACCTGTCCAAATATCTTGGCCTTTAAATGGAAGCTCTGCTTCGTCAATATTTAAAGCATCACGATTTAGTTTGCGCGCAATAGGGAAAAGCAAGCTTGGCGTGTACACATCTACATACTCAGTAGATTGGCCTAATACGCTACCTTTAAGGTCTGGAGAATTGCTGTAATCTGTCATGTTTGCTCTTAAATAGTTACAATAGGGACATTATATCTAATTTAAATGAGTTTCACAGTATGTCTGTTGCATTGCTTATAGAACAACTTCATCAAACATTTAGCGAAAATATCCTGAAAAACACTACAAAGTACCCACTTATTGCGCACGACGAACAATGGCCAAGCCCATGTGAAGTTGGTGAGGTTGACGAGCAAGGAAACATTCAATGGCAGGGCGCGCGACAGCAACCTGCAGGTTCGCTTAATGATTTAGCCAGTGCACTTGAGCTTGAGTTTCCAAAAGAGCTTAGCGAGCTATATGGGCATATGTACGGTGGAAGCATTTCAGCAAGTATTGATGGGCATCAGGTTGAATTACTACAAGCATGGAACGAAGAAGACTTTAATTTGTTACAGCAAAATATAACGGGTCACGTTTTAATGAAACGCAAACTCAAGCAGCCAGAAACGGTATTTATTGGTTTAACAGATCAAGATGATTTACTAGTGAGTGTATTGGTGCACACTGGTGAAGTATGTTTAGAGCACGTAGGCAAAAAAACACACCATGTACTTGCACCTAACATTAATGCTTTTTTAAAGGCATTAGAGGTTTAAAATGCATCTAATAAATCAGCTTAGCGTTATCACTAAGCTGATTTTTAGAGCCATTACTAGGGCGTGTTGACCTTTCGTGATTGATTTTGCAGCTGTATGTTTGGTTTTTAGGCAAGGCAGAGCCTATGTAGTGTGGTTATTCCCCATAAATAGGCGATAACGAAGCATAAATGCCAAACATGCGCTGCCCTTTGGGTTCTTTCTAGGGACGATTTACTCTTTGTTGCTCGGTTTTTACTTAGCCCACTAGGTTACAAACCTCGCGCCGCGATTAAATCGTCCCTAGATTGAACAAATTTCAATCCACAAAGGTCAACACGCCCTAATGGTTACTGAAAATCCCACGATATATTAGACACTAAGCCACACGGCTCACACCTAAAGTCGAATAACCCAAACCACGATTCAGGTAATTTCCAATCACCATTGCAGCTAGGGCATTTTCGTTCAAGTTCAGACGCTTTATCTACGCCGCCTACACGATATAAATAATAATAGGTTGGCTTTTCAGTTAAAAAACTAATTCGCTTTGTTATGTCTTTTCCGCGTCTGTATAAGTCGCTTTGGATACTCGATATTTCTTCAAGTGCCGGAAACTCACAACGGGTTGCGCCATTAATTTGAATTTGATCGCAGGCTTGCCAATCTTCTTGCCATTTTATAAGCGTTTTATAGTCACCATTAGCAATTGCCGGAATACGAAATAACGGCACAGGCAAAAAGTCATCACCACAATAAAGCGGGCTACACGTATGCACATAGGTTGTGTATAAAATATAACTTGATGGTTCTTTACAGCAATCAGCGCCGTTGGAGTGAATATCTTGCCCAATCACTTTTACTTTTGGCGCAAGTAGCCCCGCACTATGTAACTTTTCGATACTGTGCTTAACAAACGGGCTGTTATTTAGCGGGTGCATTGCATCTTCAGTAGGGCACATAACACGGGTAATAAAAAATCCATCTTTTAAAACGGTTGGAAATTCTTCCCCCATTATTTGACCATTAAAACGCAGTGCATTTACTAAGCGATTTATTGCTTGTTCGGCTTGTTCTAGGGTGGTGTCTTGGTAGCAATCAAAAGTTAAATCAACAACGAACATTTATAGTCTCAAATTATTTTTGTTCTAGCAGTGCAAGAAGTTTATCGAGTTTTTGCTCAATTCTATCTAATTGACTTGTTTTAAGCTCAGTACTATCTGACTGCTGTGGGTTTCTCATGAAGTTATTTATTGAATCAGGATTGTTTTTATATTGGCTTACTGCTGCAATAATCATCGGCATAGGAACCGGTTGCGCCAAACGGCTTTTAGTTAGTGCTACAGTAGGGGTTTTGCCTTCATCGAGAAGGGCTTTGATTGCATCAAATACAACTGAATTCATTAGATATATAACTCTTTAATAAAATAAATACGCAGCATATAAATGCTGCGCAGATGCTATGTTAGCAATAAATAAGGGAGGGTACATTAAATAAAATTACTTACTTTGACGAATGCGTACATCTAACTCGTCAATTACTTCACTCCAATCACCGTCTTGTGCAAGCGATTCAGCTAAAAAGTGCTGTTGTGCCTCATCCCAAAAAGAAGCTTCTTGGAGTAGTGCTGTGTCTTCTAATTCATGTGAGGCAATAAATGCATCTATTTGTTCATCAGAATTAGGTAATCCAAGCTGTGCAAATAGTGTATTGATGTCGTGTTTAGTCGTATCCATGATATTGCTCCTTATACCAGTTTTATTAAAAACATGCTCATTCTAGCGTATTAAATAGCTCACTTACTGCGTTAAAAATTACTCATATAGAACAACTATATGTCATAATTTTCGCCTTGTTATTGTGCTATTTTCTTAGCGCTATAAATAGAACACTCATTTAATGCAATTGGTATTAACTAAATGAAAACTTATTCTAAGGATTAACTCTACTCCTAGCTAGTTAAACTCTCGCTGAATTTACGGTTAATAATTTTAGGTATATAGTTAGGTATAAAGTTAAACAGTCTACAGCTAAAATAATAAAGGAAATACAATGAGTGTAACCACGTCAGCTGATACGTTCAGCGTACAGTATTTAGCCGCAGAAGATATTAGCACTGCAGCAAGCCTAATTTATCAGGCTTATCATGACGATCCTGTATTACAAAACATGCTTAGCTACAATGACGAAAATAAATCAGTATACGAAAAAAAATTACGATCATTAATTCGCGAAGAGCTCAGTAGTTTTTGGCAAGAAAAGCAGCCATTAATTGGTTTATACCGCAACGATAAATTAAAAGCAGTAGCGTGTGTATTTGAATCTAATAGCCAATTACAAGCGCAGCGTTATTGGCACTGGCGTTTAAAATTAATGCTGAGTGCGGGCTACTTACAAACAAATCAATTAATAGATAAAGAACAAACAATTAGAGATGCCCTTAAAGAGAAAGGCAATTACTACTTTTTAGCTTTTATTGCCGTAGATCCACATTTTCATGGGCAAGGGTTTGGTCGTTACTTACTACGAGGGCTTGATGATTTAGTTAAATGTAACGCTGAGTCAACGGGGATGGCTGTATTTGTAACGCGTAGAGAACACACTGAATTTTTTAAAACCGAAAAGTTTGAAGCATTTAAACACCTTACTTTTAACCAAGTAGAGGGCGAGTTACTGTTTAAATCAATAATTGAGCCAACTATTTAAAATTATGATGTAAGCCAATGCGCCCAAACGGACATAAGGCCGTGAGATATATCTCATATTATCGTGAGCATTGTCAGTTAAAGGCTATTAATAAGTAGCCTTTTTCAATTCAAGCTATTGTTATTTAAAGTTTATTTTTATTTTTCATTTTTGTGACGTTTATTTGTTTAATGTTAAGTCCTATTTCTCCCCCCTGATTGCTTTAAACTTCTCTTCGTCAAGACGACATAGCTCAATGATTGAGTTACTGCCAAGGATACGGAATAGGCAACATAGCGGACGCTAGCAGGAAGCATAAAGGACAAGCTAAAACGGATACAAGGAAGAATAAGGAAGTGCATGAAGCACTTAGTAGCTAGGAGTTACTTTAGGATAATCACGGATGACGCTACAGGAAGTAGCAGGAGCGTTAGTTTACGCAGGACGGCCAAGATGGCAAGTGGACATTGCAGGATGCAAAAGTGGCAGGAGCTGCTTTAAAGGATTACCAGGGATGATGCTACGGGATGTAGCTAAACGATAGATTTCGTGGGTTTGCCAAGATGGCTATGGATATTGCAGGATGCAAAAAGTGGCAGGAGCTACTTAAAAGGATTACCAGGGATGATGCTACAGTATGTAGCCAAACGATAGATTTCGTGGGTTTGCCAAGGTGGCTATGGATATTGCAGGATGCAATGTGAGGGTAAACAAGGTTGTTTACTCGTTCAGGGGATGATAATACGGATTTAAGATAATGGATATCTAGCAGGATGCAGTCCAATTGGGGCGTAACTTTAGTTACGCCTTAGTTTTTTGTGTTGAATTAAGTTTATTAATTTAAGGCAAATACTCCTAAAGTATATTAAGTTTTATATTTTATGCGGTGGAACAACCACACTTTTCAAAAACTCATTTTCCATAATTAACACACCTTGATAAGCATTTTCACCATCGCTTGAAAATTCAAATATAAATTCACTTTTGATGCCTGGCTTGCCGTTCTTTAAAAAACCAAAGCGGCGTTTTGTGCATGCAACACTCATCAACTGCACCTGCAATTGCTCACTTTGACGTTTAGCATGAACGTTCGCCGCTTCAGCAACCTTTCGGTTAAGCCAAAATAAGTAAATTACACTACCAATAAGTATGAACGTCCATAAACTTGCCATTTAAGAGAATAACCTTCCAATTGCACGCGCGAGGGTTTCGCTACGATTTTCTTTACGTAATAAGCCTAATAAATGCGGGCGAATAGTCGGTATTGCAACTAAGTCAGCAAAAATACTAGGAAACAACTCATCAATTTTTTGATGATGTGCGCAATTATCCATAAATACATGTAAGCGTTCAGGGTTTTCTAATTGCTTAAAACACCGCCCAGCTATTGTTAGTAACACGTCAGAGTCGTGCCTTACCTGTGAGCTTAGTACAGTATCAACTAATTGAGCGCATAACCCTTGAGCTTGACCTTTTGAAACAGATCTTAGTGCTGCGGTTATAGCTAATGTATCGTTATTACTAATTGCGGCCTGTGTGTAATCAACAAGTAACTCACTCATTGATGTTGGTATTTCAACGTGTTCAAGCATGGCACTGAGTGGTTGTAGTACTTCAATAGGTAAATGCGCCCATGCTTTTTGCAAATTACTTAAGTTTGTATCGCTGTCTAAGCGTAGTGCAAAATCGGCAATACCCTGCAGTGCAACACCTTGCCAATTATCAAAACCAATTTTACCGCTAAAGTATAACTGTGCATGCTCGTAATACTGCGACGCAGGCTGTTTTAATAGTACTTTTACTTGGGCGTTAAATGCCGCTAATTTATTTGCGTTTGGTGTAAAAACATAAGGGTTATTATCAAGTTTTCTATCGGCTTGCTCACCTGTGATTTCAGTGCCGAGCGCTTGAATAACCATATCAGCAAAGTGATCGCGGCTAGCACTTACAAGCATACTTTGCTCATCAAGTGGAAACTTTAAAAACCATACATAAGGTTCTTTACTGGCTTTAGTATCCCAAAATTGGATAGCGAGCCAAGCATGACCAGCAAGAGGATAAGGGTAAGGCACTTGAGCTTGTTCAATAGCTAAAAATTGTTTTTTATCGAGTTTAGTAATGTGCCTGCCAATATCAAAAGCACGCCACTGAGTACCCGCACCATCTAAAAGCTGACCTAATGTAGCTATTTGATCACTCATTGTTTTCTCAACTGTTTTTACTGCAAAATTACGTTAATTATACGTCATAGCCGCCTATGAGGGAACAGGGTATAATTGCATTACATATATAAAAGAGGGTGGTTATGTACCAGCAAACCCAAACTTATTTAGTGCAGCTAACCGCACTTTTACAAAAACATGCGCTTTGGCAAAGTGAGCCAATAGACGCTGAGGCACTACTTTCAAATACTCCTTTTTGTCACGATACAATGGCATTTGAGCAGTGGTTACAATTTGTATTTATTAATAAAATACAGCAATTAATAACACATAAACAACCACTGCCTCGTAACTTTGCTATTGCCCCTATGGCGCAAATGACACTTGTGAATAAAGCAGGGAGCGATGAAATAATTGAATTGCTAACAGCCCTTGATTCCTTTTTAGGAGAACCAAATGAGTGAGCGTCCGGCGCCTATTGAATATGGCGAGCTGACTATTTTGTATCAAGATGAAAACTATGTGGCTATAAATAAGCCTTCAGGCTTATTAGTGCATCGCTCGTTTTTAGATAAACACGAAACCCAGTTTGCTATGCAAATGTTGCGTGACCAGCTAGGGCAACATGTATTTTCAGTACATAGGCTCGATAGACCTACGTCGGGCGTATTGCTGTTTGCACTGAGCTCTGAAGCTGCTCGCGATATGAACCAGCTATTTATTGAAGGTACTATTGCTAAACGCTATTTAGCCTTAGTGCGCGGCTTTGCGCCAGAGTCAGTATTTCTAGATAAACCGCTTAAAGAAGAACTTGATAAAATAGCCGATAAATTTGCAGATCAAGACAAAGCACCGCAAGAAGCGCAAACCCAGTTTAATTGCTTGCACCAAGTTGCATTGCCTATTCCTATTGGTAAGTACCCAACAGTGCGTTACTCGTTGGTTGAGTGTTTTCCAAAAACAGGGCGCAAGCATCAAATTCGCAGACACTTAAAGCACTTATCACTGCCTATTATTGGTGATGTAAATCACGGTGATAACCAGCATAATCAATTTTTTAGAGAGCATTTTGAGCTAAGACGCTTAATGTTATTTGCAACAGAGCTTAGTTTTGTGCACCCTTATAGTAATGAATCAATAACAATTAAAGCGCCACTAGGTGAAGACATGCTTGAAATATGTAAGCAGCTAGGTTGGCCAGAGCAAGAAAAGGATTATTAATGGCACATATTAGTATTTTTGTAGGCAGCGTTAATGGCGGTGCAGAGCGTTTAAGCGACGAAGTTGCTGCCACAATTGAGCAAGCGGGTCATACTGCTACAGTAATTACTGAAGCATCACTTGATGATATAAAAAATGCATCGCATATTTTAATTGTTACCTCCACAACAGGCCAAGGTGATGTACCGAGTAATTTGGCAGGATTGTACTTTGCAATGAATAGCACTTTCCCAATGCTTACCGATAAACCGTTTGGTGTAATTGCAATGGGTGACAGATGTTACGGCGATACATTTTGTGGCGCAGGGCGAAGCTTTGACGAGCTACTACGCGATTTACAAGCAAAGCCTGTGGGCAACCGCCTAGAAATAGATGCATGTGAAGATTTTGAACCATGGCCAGTAACCGAGCCTTGGTTAAAAGTATGGCTGGAGAAACTACCTGCTTAATCCTTAACTTTAAGGTATTAAAAAAGGAGCGCATGCGCTTAATGCCAGTCAGTTAAGCTGACTGGCATTTTTCTTTTTATGGGGATACTTAGATGGTTTTGGCTTAACCCATCTGGGATATCTTCTATCCTCTCGTCTAGCTGGAAGCTTAAATAAGAC